>JAUWJP010000011.1 GCA_030607635.1 Candidatus Aminicenantota bacterium | reverse complement strand
TCCATTCTTCCTCCTTCTTTATTGGATTTAATTGTTTTTAAATTTTACTTTTTTTTCAAGTAAAAAAGCAAGCTTAAATAAT
Source organism: Candidatus Aminicenantota bacterium (assembly GCA_030607635.1). GTDB lineage: Bacteria > Acidobacteriota > Aminicenantia > Aminicenantales > Aminicenantaceae > SOIV01. The sequence goes on along the minus strand of JAUWJP010000011.1, from coordinate 16,640 downwards.
TTGGATTCTCGAAAAAAATTTCCGATTATCTGTATTCCTAAAGGTAATTCTGCTCGACTTAATCCAAAAGGTTAAAAAAATAGCAGGTATTCCAGCAAGATTTACGCTTACAGTATACTTATCAGTCAAGTACATGGCAATAGGGTCTTTCTTTGCTGCGATCAAAAAAGCTGGCTCCGGAATTGTGGGGGGTTAGCATACAATCAATTTTGGAATTTTTTTCACTTTTTTATTGACAAGTGAAAAATTTCTAAATAGAATTTAACGTAATTATAAGGCTATATCTACTTTTCCTATAGTTACACTAAACTTTCCTATTGATGCAGGAATTGTTTATTAAAGTCACTAAAATTCTACCTGAAGAATTGTCTTGTAATTACAACTAATACTAATAATGTAATTTTTTAAATTGCTTACACTGGATGCAGGAGTTTTATGGACTTTTTTTCTTCACTGAACATCCCCTCTACACCTTAAATGTATTAAAATCTCAATAAAGGAGGATTCATGGAAATCCAGGAAAAGATCAAATATGAGGAAGAATTAGATAAGAATTTTTTTGATGAAATCAAGGAAAAATCAGGATGCGACGAGATTAGCCAATGCATTCAATGCGGCACATGCAGCGGTTCCTGTCCTATGGCTGTCTATATGGACTATTCCCCAAGAAAAATAATCGCCATGATTAAAAGTGGCTTTAAGGATGAAGTGCTCAAAAGTTTCACTCCCTGGCTTTGTGCTTCCTGCTATAGCTGCCAGGTCCGCTGCCCTTCTAATATCAAAATAACCGATGTCATGTATGCATTGAAAAGAAAAGCAATCAAGGAAAAAATTTATCCTTCTCGATTTTCCATTCCAGTCATGGACAAGGAAATGCACAAAATTCTCACCAACAACGGCCGAAGTTCTGAGGTATGGCTAATGCTGAATCTGTTCCTCAAAACCAGGAATCCTTTGGGACTCATCAAAATGGCTCCTCTTGGCTTAAGCTTAATGAAAACAGGACGCATGAGCTTGAAAAAGGAATCCATAAAAAATAAAAAACAACTACGGAAACTACTAAAAGCAGTGAAGGAGGGAACAAAATGAACGAATATATTTATTATCCTGGCTGTTCTGCAAAAAGCAATGCCAAGCACTACGAAGAATCCATTCTTCCTGTTTTTAAAGAAATAGGAATAAAGTTAAATGAAATGGAAGACTGGAACTGCTGCGGTGCCACAGCTTCTTTGTCTGTGGACAAAACCAAGGCTTTTGCCATCAACGGCCGCATCCTATCTATCGCAGAAAAAGCAGGCAAAGATATTGTCGCCCCTTGTGCAGCATGTTATCTCACTTTAAAGAAATCCAACCAATTTTTTATGAGTAAAACAGAGGAAGCAAAAAAAATATTGAAAGACTTAGAAAGCGCTGGATGTGAATATAAAGGAACAGTTAAAGTTAACCATCCATTAGGGCTATTCACAGATGAAATTGGCCTGGAGGAAATAAAGAAAAAAGTAAAGAGAAAGCTTACAGGTTTAAGGGTCGCCTGCTATTATGGGTGCCAAGTGGTCAGGCCGTATACAGACTTTGATGACCCCGATTATCCCGTTAGGCTGGACAACCTCATGAAAGCTATAGGAGCCGAACCGGTGGATTATTCAGCAAAAACCCGCTGCTGCGGCGGTTCTCTAACAGCCAACATCGAAGAAGCTGGATTGATGCTGAATTATATCCTGCTAAAAGAAGCGAAACGAAAAGGCGCTGACGTCATAGTGACTATCTGTCCCCTATGTCTATTTAACCTGGAAATCACTCAAGACAAAATAGTCAAAAAATATAAAAATGATGTCAAAATTCCCATCCTCTTTTTTAGCCAGCTTATGGGTCTAGCCTTTGACATCCCCAAAGAAGATCTTCGTTTCTCCCGGTCTCTAATCCCTTTAAAGCCTATGTGGGAGAAACTCGGAAACGGAGGAACAAATGAGTAATAACGGACAACCCAGAATTGGAGTTTTCGTCTGCCACTGCGGAGCAAATATCGCTTCAAAAGTTAATGTTTATGAAGTCACGGACTTTGCTTCAAAGTTGGATAATGTGGTTGTTGCCAAAGAGTATAAATTCATGTGTTCTGATCCAGGCCAGGAGTTGATCAAACAAAACATTAAAGAACATAACCTTAACAGAGTAGTCGTTGCTTCATGTTCTCCTCTTATGCATGAGTCCACCTTCAGAGGTGTAACATCAGAAGGAGGCCTGAATCCCTTCTATTTCCAAATGTCAAACATTAGAGAACATGTTTCCTGGGTTACAAAAGACCCGGAAAAGGCCACGAAAAAGGCCAAAGCTTTGATATCTGCTGCGGTTCGAAGGGTTGCTCTTCATGATCCATTGACTAAAAAAGAGGTTCCAGTCAGACCAGAAGTTCTTATAGTAGGAGCAGGAATTGCCGGTATACATGCTGCCCTGACCTATGCAAATTCAGGGAAAAAAGTTTATTTAGTAGAAAAACAGGCTTCCATCGGCGGACATATGTCTTTCCTTGATAAAACATTTCCCACGCTTGACTGTTCAGCCTGCATCCTTACTCCCAAAATGTCGGAAGTCGGAAAACATCCCAATATTGAACTACTTACCTGGAGTGAAGTCGAAGAAATCTCAGGTTTTGTGGGGAATTTTAAGGCAAGAATCAGAAAAAAAGCCCGCTTTGTAGACATCGACAAATGCAATGGCTGCGGTGCCTGCTGGGAAAATTGTCCGACAACCATCTTTCCTTCGGAAAGGATCATTAAAAAAGGTGATATTATTATTAAAAAAGTCGAAAAAGAACACTAAAATGACTTTAAAAGAAATCAAAAAACTTCTCCAAGCCGAAGTCATATACGGAATTGACAAACTTGAAGAAGAAATCCAATGGGCAGGTGGATCTGACTTAATGAGCGACGTCCTGGCCTTCGGCAAACCGGGAATACTCTTGCTGACAGGGTTAACCAACGCTCAGTCGATCCGGACTGCGAATATTATCGACGCCAAGGCCATCGTATATGTCCGGGGCAAAAAGCCGGATAAGGAAGGAATAAAATTAGCCAGGGAGAAGGAAATCCCAATTTTATCAACAAAATATATGATGTATACAGCCTGCGGTCTTCTCTTCAGTCACGGTCTTCCTGGAGTAAGCAAAATCCAGAACAATAAATAATAATGAGTACTGAGAATGGATTATCTAAACGCTTTGAAATTACAGGCGGTGATTTTGGAAAAGCCGGAGAAGTCTCAACCAAAATCAAGGAAATTCTTCAAGAAATCGGCATCGATTCCACAATCATCAGACGAACAGCTATTGCCACTTATGAGGCAGAAATGAATGTTGTGATGTACGCCAAAAAAGCTGAACTTACGCTTCATCTGACACCGACAAAGATAAGCATTAGAGTCTATGATGATGGGCCAGGAATTGAAAATATCGAGGTGGCCATGCAGGAAGGCTTTTCAACAGCAACTGATGAAATGAGAGAGATGGGATTTGGAGCTGGACTGGGGCTTCCTAACATCAAAAAGAATGCCGACAGGTTTAAAATTTCCTCTACCCCAGGCAAAGGGACAGCATTAGATATAACTATTTACCTAAATCAGGCAGGAAAAAAATGAATCAATACTTTCATTCGATCCGCATCGACCCTGAAAAATGTGATGGAAGAATGAAATGCATGCGCGTTTGTCCGACTCAAGCCATCAGGATTAGAAACGGAAAAGCCGTAATGATCGAAGAAAAGTGTATAGATTGTGGAGAATGCATTACAGCATGCCCAAACGGGGCTATCATTCCTTTAACAGACCCCTTTGGAGAACTTACCAAATTCAGACATACCGTAGCCATCCCTTCTCCTGCTCTTTATGCCCAATTCGGAAGGGAAATTTTGCCAGATAAAATACTAGCCGGGTTGAAAAAATTGGGTTTTGACGATGCCTTCGACCTAGCCTTTACGTGCGGAGAAGTAAGCTTTGCAATCCAGGAATATCTTAGAGAACACAAAGGCCCCAAGCCGCTCATCTCCAATGCCTGCCCGACAGTAGTTCGATTAATTCAAGTGAAATATCCTGATCTCATTGACCAGATCATTCCCACAAACACGCCAAGAGAAATTGCAAGTCGAGATATCAAGAAGAAAAAATCGAAACAATATGGCCTTAAAGAAAAAGAGATTGGCGCATTCTACCTCACTCCCTGTCCTGTAAAAATGATTTCTATAAAACAGCCTGCAGAAAAAGGCAAATCTCATCTCGACGGAGCCATCTCCATCTCTGATATATACGGGCCTCTTCTCTCTGCTATGGAAAGTGTCGAGAAAGCAAGCTATAAAAAAGCTCTGGAAAGCATATGCATTCTTGGAATAGGCTGGGCTATGGTGGGAGGAATCTGTCGAACGTTGAGATTAAAAAATTCTCTAGCTGTTTCAGGATTGAATGAAATCATAAAAGTCTTTGATGATATTGAGCGCGGAAAGCTGAGAAATATTGACTTCATCGAAGCCTATTCCTGTCCCCAGGGATGTGTGGGAGGATCGCTGACAGTCGAAAACCTTTATATTTCTTACAATAAAATTCTAAAGCTGATTGAAACTTTAGAGTATGAAAAAATAAAAGCCTGTCCAGATATACGAGAGTTAAGAAAACTTTACAAGCAGAAATATTTCTTCTTAGAAGGGAAATTAGAGCCCCGCCCCATCAAACCTCTCGATGAAGATTTAGGTAAGGCTATAAAGAAACGAAAGGAAAAGGAAGAAATTTATGAAACCCTGCCCAAAATTGATTGCGGAGCATGCGGCTCTCCAACCTGCTTGACTTTTGCTGAAGATGTAGTCAAAGGAAAATCAGAGCTTACTGATTGTATCTTCGAACTTCCTCAAAGATTTAAAGAGCTTTCTCAAGAGTTGTGTGAGCTGCTTAATAAAACTGCTCCTTTAAATCCCACAAAGTCTGAATTAAAAAAAAGAAAAAAGTAAGGATGAAAATAAAATGAATTTAAATGAAATTATCGAAAAACTCAAGCTTCAAGTTTTAACAGCTCAGGATAAGTTAGACGCAGAAGTAAGCTACGGGTATACAAGCGATCTCTTAAGCGATGTTATTGCCAACAGTAAAGAGGGAAACCTCTGGATTACTTTACAGACTCACCAAAACATAATCGCAGTGGCCAAATTGAAAGACCTGGCAGGGATAATCATCGTGAATAACCGCAAGCCTGAAGAGGAAACCCTCAAAAAAGCTGAAGAGGAAAATGTGCCTCTTATCACTACTGAGGAAACTGCTTTCAATATATCTGGAAAATTGTATCAACTTATTAGTACTCAAGAATAAATCATGCTAAGAGCTTTAAAAGCTGACTTACACATTCATACATGTCTCTCCCCTTGTGCTGACCTCAAGATGTCTCCTCTTGCAATTGCAGAGCAAGCAAAAATTAAGGAAATCGATATCATTGGGATCTGTGATCACAATTCGGCAGAAAATGTTCCTGCCCTTATAAAAGCAGCCAATAAATATAAAATATGCGTCTTGCCGGGTCTGGAAATTACATCTCAAGAGGAAGTTCACATATTAGCTCTCTTCAATGAGCTCGAGCCTGCCCTTAGACTTCAGGAAATCATCTACGATAATCTTCCAGGAGAAAATGACGAAGACACCTTCGGGATGCAGGTTGTTGTAAATCACAAATGTGAAGTTCTTCGCTTCAACAAAAAACTTTTGATCGGGGCTTCAACTCTCACTGTAGAAGACGTCGTACAAACCATCCATTCCCTGAATGGTCTTGCGATAGCTGCCCATATTGACCGGGAAGGTTTTAGCCTTATTGGCCAATTAGGCTTTATCCCGGAACATTTAGAGCTTGATGCATTAGAAATTTCGCCTCTCATTTCCTATGAAGAAGCAACTAATAAATTTGATCCTAATTATCCAATCACCTGTTCCTCAGATGCCCATTTCATAGGAGATATCGGCAAAAGTTTCACTACGTTCTATATTGAAGAGGGAACAACAGAAGAAATAAAAAAGGCCTTTTTGAATAAAGAAGGAAGGAAAATCATACATTAGGATCAAACATGGAAGATTTATCTTTACATATTCTTGATATTGTCGAAAATTCAATCAATGCACAGGCCAAAAGAATTGAAATTAAAATCAAAAAAAACAAGGAAAAAGATCTTTTATCTTTAGAAATCGTGGACAACGGAAAAGGAATGGATCAAAAAACAATCGAACGGGCTCTGGATCCTTTCTTTACAACTAAAAAAACCCGGCGGTTTGGATTAGGTTTATCACTGCTCGCTGAAGCCGCAAAGCTTGCAAACGGCAGCTTCTCTATAGAATCAAAACCTACAAAGGGAACTAAAGTCAGGGCAATCTTTCAATCGAGCCATATAGATACAAAACCTCTTGGAGATATGGCACAAACACTGGTGACTCTTATCATAGGCCATCCAGAAGTGGATATCATCTTCAGTTACAGAACCAATCGCTCAGAGTATTATTTAGACACAAAAGAAATAAAGGCTCAACTTAACGGGCTCTCGATTAACTCTCCAGAGGTTATAAGGTTGATCAAGAAAAATATAAAAGAAGGCTTATACAATCTAAGGAGGCGAAAATGAATGAAAGCAAATTAACGGAAATTATTGAAAAATATGGAAGTGATACAAATGCTATTGTCGCTATTCTTCAGGACATCCAAGAAGAATTTAACTACCTGCCTAAAGATGTTCTTATGAAGCTCTCTGAGGAAATCAACGTTCCTCTCAGTCGAATTCTTAGTGTGTCAACTTTTTACAAGGCCTTTAGTCTTACACCCAAAGGAAAATATCCTATTAACGTTTGTCTTGGAACAGCCTGTCATGTGAGAGGAGGAGCAAGAATAATGGAAAAAATTGAGAGGGAGCTTGGAATCAAAAGAGGTGAGACATCTGAGGATCTTAATTTTAGTATTGATGAAGTGCGCTGTCTTGGTTGCTGTGGCCTTGCTCCTGTAATGATGATTGGAAAAGATGTTCAAGGGAAGTTATCTGAAAAAACGGTTGTCCCTATCTTGGATCAATATAAAAAATAGAGGAAGAAGGAGAAAAAATGCCTAAATTAAAAATTGAAGATTTAGTAAAAATTAAAGAAAAAGCAACAAGAACAACTTCATTAAGAGAAGGCGGCCCGTATAAAACGAAGATAACAGTTCACATGGGAACATGTGGCATCGCTGCTGGTGCCCGAAAAATATTGGACAGCCTGATGAAAGAAATAGAAGAAAGAGATACTAAAGACATTTTCCTCACTACTTCAGGATGTGCTGGTTTGTGCAGTCGGGAGCCCATGATCACAGTGGAATCTACAGGCAAGGCTCCGGTTAAGTATATAGAGCTAACAGAGGAAAAAATAAAAGAAATTTTTGAGAAACACATTATTGGCGGAAATGTTGTCCAGGCATATGCCCTCGCTGTAGGAAGCGAAAGAGCTGTCTAAACAAAGGAGGCAAGAATGAAAGATAAACTATATCGATTACATTTAATGGTCTGTGGGGGGACAGCTTGTGTCTCTAATCACGCCTTTGAAATAAAGGAAGCCTTGGAGAAAGAAATAAAGAAGCAAGGAATGGAAGATGAAGTACTGGTTGTTACTACAGGATGCAACGGTTTTTGTGAAGCAGGACCTCTACTTGTAGTAAAACCCGATAACATATTTTACAACCTTCTTACAGTAGAAAAAATTCCACACTTGGTCGAAGAACATTTTTTAAAAGGCAGACCAGTTAAGGAATTAATGTATACTCCTCCTGCCGAAAAAAGTCCTGTACCAGTATTAAGCGACATAGGCTTCTTTAAAAAGCAAATTCTTATTGCACTCAGAAATAGAGGTTTGATTGATCCTGAAAAAATTGACGATTATATTGCTCGAGACGGCTATACCTCAATAGCAAAAGCCCTGACAAAAATGACTCCAGAAGAAATAATTAAAGAAATAAAGGAGGCGGGACTTCGAGGAAGAGGTGGAGCAGGATTTCCTACAGGACTGAAATGGGAATTTGTTCGAAATGCAGAGGGAGAACCGAAATATATCATATGCAATGGCGACGAAGGTGACCCTGGCGCTTTCATGGACCGGAGTATAATCGAGGCAGACCCTCATTCAGTTTTGGAAGGAATGTTGATTGGAGCCAGAGCCATAGGAGCTAAAGAGGGATTTATTTATATCCGGAACGAATACCCCTTAGCTGTTCAAAGAATGTACATAGCTATTGACCAGGCTAGAGAGTATGGATTGTTAGGCAAAGATATTCTGGGAACAGGATTCGATTTCGATGTCAAGGTGATCAGAGGAGCAGGAGCCTTTGTCTGTGGCGAAGAGACGGCTTTAATGGCATCTGTTGAGGGACGTCTGGGAGAACCCAGGCCTCGTCCCCCTTACCCTGCCCAGAGTGGTCTCTGGAAAAAGCCTACAAATATCAATAACGTCGAAACTTGGGCCAATGTATCCCCAATCATCAATCGTGGAGCCAATTGGTATTCTTCCATAGGAACTGAATTGAGCAAAGGGACTAAGGTCTTTTCAGTTGTGGGCAAAGTCAAAGATACAGGTCTAGTAGAAGTACCCATGGGAATCAGTTTAGGTGAGATAATTTTCGACATCTGCGGCGGAATCCTTAAGGACCGCAAATTCAAATCCGTGCAAATAGGAGGTCCCTCTGGAGGATGTATTCCTTCCGAACTCTTAAATTTGCCTGTAGACTACGAGCAGCTGATTAAGGCTGGATCCATGATGGGCTCAGGCGGTATGGTTGCTACAGATGAGAACACCTGTATGGTCGATATGGCCCACTACTTTCTCGCTTTTACCAAAGATGAATCCTGCGGAAAGTGCACCCCCTGTCGAGAAGGAATTCCCCGAATGCTTGAAATCCTGACTAAGATAAAAGAGGGAAGAGGAGAGTTAAAGGATCTTGATCTGCTTGAAGATATGGCAATAAATATCAAAGCCACGGCTTTGTGCGGATTAGGCAACACAGCTCCCAATCCTGTCCTGACTACCCTTCGCTATTTCAAAGATGAATATGTAGCCCATATAATATATAAGAAATGCCCGGCAGGTGTCTGTAATGACATTGTCTCTTCTCCTTGTCATCACACCTGTCCTATCGATACAGAAGCCTGTTCATACGTGGCTTTGATCGCTCAAGGGAAATTCAAAGAAGCCCTGGATGTAAACCGCTGGGTCAATCCATTGCCCAGTGTATGCGGCCGAGTATGTCATCACCCCTGCGAAACAAGATCCAGAGCCGGGGAAATCGAAGAACCTATTGCCATAAGGCATCTCAAGCGATTCGTTTCAGATTACGAAAGACCAAATGGGGGGAGACCTCCTATAACGCGAGTTCCAAAAAAATACGAAAAGGTAGCTATTGTGGGTTCCGGACCTGCAGGTCTAATGGCCGGATGGGAACTCGCAAAGCAAGGCTATGATGTAACAATTTTTGAAGCGGAGCGAGTCCCAGGAGGAATGTTAGCGTGGGGCATTCCTGAATACAGGCTGCCAAAAGACATTCTTAATTCTGAAATTGATGCTATAAAAGAACTTGGAGTAGAGATCAAAACCAATACTTCTATCGGAAAAGATATTACTTTAGATGACCTCTTCAGCAAAGGATACAAAGTTGTATTTATCGCTACGGGTGCCCCTGTAAATTTGAAATTAGGTATTCTAGGTGAAGATGTAAAGGGAGTAATAGATCCTATCGAATTCTTAAAGGAATATAACCTGGAAAAAGAGGCAAAAATCGGTAAAAAAGTAGCGGTTATCGGAGGAGGCAATACTGCCATAGACGCTGCCCGAACCGCCTGGAGATTAGGAGCTGATGTGACCATTCTCTATAGAAGGACAAGACCCGAGATGCCAGCCAATGAGGAAGAAATAGATGAGACAATTGAAGAAGGAATTAAAATTGAGTTCTTAACATTACCGATAGAGGCTTATGCTGAAAACGGAAAGCTAACAAAAATAAAGTGTACAAGAATGGCTCTCAGCGATTTCGACAAATCAGGAAGACGAAGACCTGTGCCTGTTGAAGGAAGTGATTTTGAGATGGAAATTGACACTCTTATTCCTGCCATTGGTCAGCAGCCAGACTTAGCTTTTCTCAACGGAAATACAAAACTTAATATCTCCAAATGGAAAACTTTAGAGGTTGATCCCGAAACCATGGCAACTAATGTTCAAGGAATATTCGCTGGAGGGGATGTCGTATCAGGACCAGCTAATGTTTTAGAAGCAATGCAAGCAGGAAAAATTGCTGCTGAATCCATGCATAAATATTTAAGAGGCGAAAGTTTTGTAAGGGAGTACAAGCCGACTAAACCCAGGTTAGAGGTTTCTCCTGTGGAATTAACTCCTGAGGAAGCAACTGAATTAGAAAGACCAAAAATCCCATCCTTACCTTTGGAAAAACGAATTGGTACATTCAAAGAAGTAGAACTTGGTTTTAGCAAAGACATCGCCATAAAAGAAGCCAAACGATGCTTGAGATGTGATTTGGAAAGCAAAGGAGGAAAAAAATGAATAATGATAAAAAAATTAAACTAACTATTAATGATAAACCTATTGAAGTAGATGAAGGAATAACTATTCTCCAAGCTGCCAAGATGCTGGATATTGATATCCCTACATTATGCTATCATCCTCTTCTGGAACCTTATGCAGCTTGCCGAATATGTGTAGTAGAGAAAAAAACCGGAGAAAACTCTGACTTAGTCACATCCTGCAACACAAAAGTCCAAGAAGGAATGGTCATTTACACAGATTCGGAAAATGCAGCAAAAGCACGGCGATTAAATGTCGAGCTGCTCATGGCTCAAGCCCCTGCCGCAAAGCCAGTCCAGGAAATCGCAAAAGAATTGGGTATCGAAAAAACAAGGTTCGAAATAGAAGATCCAGAGGAAAAATGTATCCTCTGCGGATTATGTGTACGAACATGCGAGCAAATAGTAGGAGCAGAGGCCATAAGTTTCATTGAAAGAGGAAAGAACCGAACAGTATCTCCTCCATTCGGAGAGCCATCCGAAGCCTGTATTGGCTGTACAGCCTGTGCCTATTTCTGCCCTACAGAAGCTATTACAGTCGAAGATCTATATGGAAGAAAAGTTATCCATAATGAACTGAACCTTGGCCCCTCGACTGCAATTCTAGTTCCTATTCGCCAGGCTGTTCCAATGGTCCCTGTCATCGACGAAGAAGCATGTATTCATTTTAAAACCGGAGAGTGCAAACTCTGCGAGAAGGTTTGCGAGAAAGAAGCTATTAACCATGAAATGGAAGATGAAGAAATTGAAATCGAAGTGGGCTCTGTGATTTTAGCCTCTGGTTTTAAACCCTTCGACGCTACGAGAATACCTGCTTACGGATATGGAAGATTCGATAACGTCATAACAGGCTTGGAATTTGAAAAATTGAACAATGCCTCAGGGCCCACAGAGGGAAAAATTCTCTTGGCCAACGGAGAAGAGCCGAAAGCAGTGGGTATTGTCCACTGTGTCGGATCTCGTGATAAAAACTATAATGAATACTGCTCCAGGGTCTGCTGTATGTACTCATTAAAATTTGCCCATCTTATCAAGGAAAAAACAAACGCAGAAATTTACGATTTTTACATTGACATGAGATGCTTCGGAAAGGGGTATGAAGAATTCTATCATCGTCTATTAGAAGAAGGAACCAAATTTATAAGAGGATGCGTCTCTGAGGTGACAGATCTTGCTCTTACAGAGCAAGAAGAAGGCAAGCTCATCATCAATGTCGAAGACACCTTGCTAGGAATAGTCAGAAGAATTCCAGTTGATATGGTTATTCTGGCCACAGGTCTTGAACCAGGATTGGATCAAAACGAAATTGCAAGAATCTTTAACATCTCCTGCAGCCAAGATACTTTCTTTCTCGAGAGGCACCCAAAGCTTGCTCCTGTATCTACATTTTCTGATGGAATATTTCTGGCCGGGACATGCCAGTCACCAAAGGATATTCCAGATACAGTCGCACAGGCGGGTGCTGCAGCTTCCGAAGCTTTAGCTCTGGCCGATAAGGGAACATTTGAACTTGAACCTATTACTGCAGAAATAGACGAAGAGCGCTGTTCCGGATGCCAATTGTGCATTGGACTCTGCCCCTTCACAGCCATAACCTATAATAAAGAAAAAGGGATTTCTGAGATCAATGATGCCCTTTGTAAGGGTTGCGGGACCTGTGTCTCGGCTTGCCCCTCAGGTGCATCCCAACAGAAACACTTCCGAGACTCACAAATCTTCGCGGAAATTGAAGGAATATTTATCGAGTAAAAACTTATTGTAGAATCTTAAATTTAATTTAGTTATAATATCACGTTTATATTCTCTATATGAAAAAGTGAATTAATAACAATCAAGAGGAGGCCAACTATTGCAAATAAAGCATTCGAACCCAAATTAATTGGTTTCTTGTGTAATTGGTGCTCCTATACTGGTGCCGACTTAGCAGGAACAGCTCGAATGACCTACGCACCGAATATACGTATTATTCGAGTCATGTGCAGCGGCCGGGTGGCCCCTCAATTTGTCCTTAAAGCATTCATAGAGGGAGCTGATGGTGTCCTTATTTCCGGATGTCACCCGGGTGACTGTCATTACCAAGAAGGCAATTATAACGCCTTAAGAAGGCATAGACTCCTTTCCAAAATGCTGGAACAGTTCGGCATTGAGCGAGAAAGGTTCAGGTTGGAATGGGTTTCAGCTGCTGAGGGAGTAAAATTCCAGCAAATCTGTGATGAATTTACAGAACAAATCAAGAAATTAGGACCTTTAAACTTAAACGGAGGCAAAGATGAGCACAGAGAAGCCTAAGGTTGCCTTTTACTGGTGTGCATCCTGCGGAGGATGCGAAGAGGCTGTTATCGATCTGGCCGAAGACATTCTAAAGGTTGTCGAAGCAGTGGATATCGTTTTCTGGCCCGTAGCTTTAGACTTTAAGAAAAAAGACGTCGAAGCCATGAAAGATGGCTCAATTGCTGTTAGCTTTATCAACGGTGCTGTACGGCTTTCAGAACAGGAGGAGATGGTAAAACTTTTAAGACAGAAATCAGGGCTCGTCGTGGCCTTTGGAAGCTGCTCTCATCTAGGTGGAATTCCCGGGTTGGGAAATTTCTGGAACAAAGAAACCATCTTCAGACGGGCTTACATTACAACACCTTCCACAGATAATCCTGATGGAACTGTTCCCTTAGAAAAGACAGAAGTTGACGGCAAGGAACTTACACTCCCACGCTTTTATGACACGGTATACACGTTAGACCAGGTAATCGATGTGGATTATTATCTTCCGGGCTGTGCTCCTCCTCCAGATTTGATTATGAATGCGCTGCAAGCCATACTGGAAGGAAAACTTCCTCCAAAAGGAGCGGTCCTTTCTCCAAATAAATCCCTTTGTGATGACTGCAAGAGGAATGAATCAAAGCCTGAAAAGCTAACTATCAAGGAAATCAAAAGACCCTGGGAAGTAGAGCTTGACCCTGAAAAATGTTTTCTGGCTCAGGGAGTCATCTGTATGGGGCCTGCAACCCGAACAGGCTGCGGCGAAAGATGCATAGAAGCCAACATGCCCTGCAGGGGCTGTTTCGGACCAACAGACCAGGTCATTGACCAGGGGGCAAAGTTCCTTTCATCCCTTGCGTCGATTCTAGATACTGATGATGAAAAAGAGATAGAAAAGATTGTGGATACAATTGTTGACCCAGCTGGAACATTTTATCGTTTCAGTCTGCCTTCCTCAATCCTTAGAAGAAGAAGAATGGAGGATATAAAATGACTAATAATAAAAGAATAACTATAGATCCCATAACTCGCCTGGAAGGACATGGAAAGATTGAAATCTTTCTGGATGACAAAGGAGATGTGGAAAGAGCTTTTCTGCAGATCCCTGAATTACGGGGATTTGAGCAGTTTGCCGTAGGAAGACCTGCAGAGGAAATGCCTAGGATTACTCCGCGTATCTGTGGAGTCTGTCCTACTGCCCATCACATGGCTTCGACTAAAACTTTAGATGACCTTTTCCACGTCGAGCCAACTCCAACAGGCCGGATGATCAGAGAACTCATCTACAACGCTTTCCAGTTTGAAGATCATACCCTTCATTTTTTCTTCCTGGGAGGTCCGGACTTTGTCGTCGGACCTCAAGCCCCTGCTGGTGACAGAAACATACTGGGTGTTATTGGAAAAGTAGGCCTGGAGATAGGAGGCAAAGTCATCCGTGCAAGGAGAGAAGCCCGAGAAATTATCAATTATTTGGGCGGAAAAATAATTCCCCCTGTCTGCGGACTTCCTGGCGGCGTCTCAAAAGCATTGGACGAGGAGCATAGAGTACAATTCTTAGAATCAGCAAAGTTTACAGTAGAATTTTCACAGTTTGCCCTTCAAATCTTTGATGACATCGTACTTAAAAACAAAGAGTATGTGGATATTGTTGTCGGAGACGCTTATCAAATCAAAACCTACTACATGGGCCTGGTTGACGAAAAAAACAAGGTCAATTTCTATGATGGAAATATTCGTGTCGTAGACCCCGAGGGGAAAGAGTTCACAAAATTCAAAGCTCGAGATTATCTTGATCATATCTCTGAACATGTAGAACCCTGGACTTATGTTAAATTCCCATTCCTGAAAAATATTGGCTGGAAAGGGTTTGTTGAAGGAAAAGACAGTGGCGTATACAGGGTCGCTCCTCTGGCTCGGCTCAACGCTTCCGATGGAATGGCCACTCCTCTGGCTCAAGAACATTACGAAAAGATGTATGAAGTTCTCGGCGGAAAGCCATCACATCATACATTGGCCTTCCACTGGGCCCGATTGATCGAAGCTCTGCAAGCCAGTGAGTCAATGGTTCAACTTCTTGAAAACAAAGATATATTAGATCCCAACATCCGGAACATCCCCACAGAAACTCCAACAGAAGGCGTAGGTGTAGTAGAAGCACCCAGAGGTACTCTCTTCCACCACTATAAAACCGATGAAAAAGGAATCATAACTGAAGCCAACCTCATCGTAGCCACAGTGAATAATGCTGCTGCTATCAACATGTCTATCGAAAAAGCAGCCAAGGCTTTGATCAAAGGCGGAAAAGTTACAGAAGGGCTCTTGAATATGACAGAGATGGCCTTCAGGGCCTATGACCCATGTCATGCCTGTGGAACCCATGCCCTTCCAGGAGACATGCCTCTAGTGATAAAAATCTACGACAAAGATAGAGAACTTGTTAAACAGCTGAAAAGATAATCTTGTTGATCTGTTAGTCGGTTAGTCGGTTAATCAGTTTATTTTAAGGGCTCCTCTTCCATTTGTAGGGATAAGCCCTTTATGCTCCAAAATTACATTTATTGCTGATTGCCTGCGACTTAAATAAAAATTCCAAATCACAAATTCCAAATTCCAAACAAATTCCAATTACCAAAATCCCAAACTATTATTGGTAAGTCGTAAACAGACTAAACTTTTGTCTCACTTTTGTTGCATGTCTTGCTAATTTTAGAGTATAATTAATTTTAAAAGAAGCATTCTTCAACAAATAAAAATGAATTTCCCTCATTTCTCTTTACGAACGAAGATTATACTCAGTTTTCTCATTATTATCATCATCGGAGGTTTAATCTCTCTGAGTCTTGGCTTCAGATTGATTAAAAACACTCTTATCTCTCAAGCCCAGGTGAAGGTCAACCATGATCTTGCTTCTGCCTGGATGGTATTCAATAAAAAGCTTAAGGAAATCAAAGAAATTGTTGGCTTAACTGCAACAAGAGAAAGCCTTCAGGAGGCTATAAAAAACAACAACCAAAGTATACTCTTAAAATCGCTCCGCCGAGTAAGAGAAGAATATGGATTAGATATCTTAACGCTTACCGATCATAAAGGAAAAGTGTTGGTGAGAACTAGAAACCCTGAAATAATAGGAGATAATCAATCTCAGGATGAAATAGTCAGAAGGTCCCTTAAAGGAGATATTTTAGCTTATCCTCAGATTATCTCTCAAGAAGAACTCCTTAAAGAAGGACAAGATCTGGCTGAACAAGCCTATATAGAATTTATCCCAACCCCCAAGGCTGCTGCGCGTCCTGAAAATAAAGAGACAAGCGGAATGATGCTAAAATCGGCTTATCCGATTATCGACGAAAACAACACCCTCCTAGGTGTACTTTATGGAGGAATATTGCTCAACCGAAACTATGAGATTGTCGACCGCGTGAAGGAAATTGTATACAAAGAAGAAAAGTATAAGGGTCGAGAAATTGGGACGGCGACGATTTTTCAGCATGATTTACGGATATCCACAAATGTCAAAAATAAAACAGGAACCAGAGCCATCGGCACAAGAGTTTCTAAGGAAGTCAATACTGCTGTGCTAAAAGAAGGCAAAGCCTGGATTTACAGAGCCTTTGTTGTTAACGACTGGTACATTACAGCCTATGAGCCTATAAAAAATATCGATAACAAAATTATCGGCATCCTCTACGTTGGGATGCTTGAAAAGCCCTACATTGATACAACTATGCAAGTCATGCTGACTTTTACCGTAATGGCTTCTCTCTGTATCGTTCTGCTGTTGGTTATTCT
>JAUWJP010000029.1 GCA_030607635.1 Candidatus Aminicenantota bacterium | reverse complement strand
GGCAATCAATCACAACCAATGGGATGATTCCATAAATATATGGAACCATCGGGTTACAATATCCGGACGACGTTAAGGACCGAAGATATCGCGGATGGCTGCAATTTTATCGTCACGGCAACGCCCTCCGAGAAACCCCTGCTGCCGGCTGATCTGCTCCGTAAAGGAACACATATAACAGCAATGGGATCTGACACTCCGGAGAAGAATGAGTTGGACCCGCGAATCCTCCAAAAAGCCGATATCGTCGTTGCCGACAGCATCAGTCAGTGTCTTCTTCGGGGCGAGATTCATCAAGCGTTAAAAGCCGGTGTTTTAGAAAAGGAGAGGATCCTAGAATTGGGGAATGTGATTGTCAATCCGGATCTTCAGAGAACCTCGGAAGATCAGATCACCATCGCAGACCTGACAGGAGTTGCGGTTCAGGATATCCAGATCGCAAAAGCCGTTTACCATGCCCTGACAGGTGAGAATAAGAGACCTTGACCTGCCCCATTGATTGTTACACATGCAAAGTTAGAGTCCTATGATCATGGACATGCGAGAAATCTCTCTTCGCTCCTCGCAAGGACAAAGGCAATTGGAAATGCACTTTATTTTATCCCGTCACTTTGGGACAATGCCAATTATTTGAGCTCATTGTTAGTCTATGTTAAGAAAGGAAAACCAATGATATCCACTTCTTTAAAAAAATACTTACTCGTTTTAGCAATTTTTTCTTCTGCTTTGATTTTAACTCCTTCTATAGGCATAGCCCAGAAGATTCCTCCTCCAGAAGAATTCTTTGGCTTTAAAGCCGGTGCTGACTTTCATCTAATTAACTACGAGCAAGCTGTCGATTACTGGAAAAATTTAGAAAAGCTCTCAGGAAAGATTAAACTTTTTGAATATGGAAAATCTTCCGGGGGAAAGACTATGATATATGCTGTCATTTCGTCAGCAGAGAACATGGCCAAATTGGATCATTATTAAGAGCTCTCGAAGCGCCTTTCTTTGGTAAGAGGATTAGCGGATGAGGAAGCTGGGAGCCTTGCCTCAGAAGGAAAAGCCATTGTCTGGATCGATGGCGGGCTTCATGCAACGGAAGTTGCTCCTGCCCAACATATTATTCAGCTCACCTATGATTTGCTCACAGACGACTCGCAGAAGATTAAAAAGATTTTAGATGAAGTGATCGCCATGCTGGTTTTACCCAATCCTGACGGAATGGATATGGTTGCCGAATGGTACAAGAGCAACCTCGGAACACCTTATGAGACCAGTCGCCTGCCATGGCTTTATCAAAAATATATCGGTCACGATAATAACCGCGACTCTTTTATGCTAAGTGTTTCTGAAATGCAGAATATTAACCAGGTGGTCAATCATGAATGGTATCCTCACATCTTTTACAACCACCATCAGACTTCACCCTTCCCTTCTCTCATTTTTGTTCCTCCCGATTGCGAACCTACAAATCCGAATCTTCATCCCCTGCTTCTGCGCTGGCAGAATTTTATCGGAACCGCAATTGCCCTGGCTTTCGAATCAGAAGGTAAACAAGGGGTTATCTCTCGATTTCTATTTGATACCTGGTATCCAGGCTATGTCACCCAAGTCTGCGATTTTCACAATATCATATCTACGTTTTCAGAAACATTTCTCTACAGCTATGCAACACCTTATTTTTATACCGTAGGGGATTTTCCTGAAGAATATAAAGATTTCACTATTTCCTTGTTTTTTACTAATCCCTGGGAAGGAGGATGGTGGCACCTGCGAGACGCTGTAGAGTACTGCCTGACATCTTCTAAGGCCGTATTAGACCTTGCAGCTAAACACCGGGAAGAATTGCTCTATGCAAAATATGCTATGGGTAAAGAAACCATGGAACGATACCAGAAAGAGCCTCCTTACGGATGGATAATACCTTTAGAGCAGAGAGACTCTCCCGCGGCTGCTCAATTGATAAACAAATTAATTACGCTTGATCTTGAAGTCTATCAAGCGGAAAGCTCATTTCAAGCAGATGGACTCAGTCATCCCAAGGGAACATATATCCTGCCGACCAGCCAGCCTTTCGGCCGGTTCCTCAAAACACTTTTTGAAATTCAAACCTATCCTGATTTGAGACAATATCCTTCCCTGTGGCAAAGCATTGTGGAGCCTATTAAGCTCAAAGTGCCTCCGCTTCGCACCTACGATGTACTGGGCTGGACTCTTCCTCTCCAGATGGGCGTGAAAACCGTTACAATGAATACGCCACTGGATATCAAGTTGAAAAGAATTAAAATGGCTTCCCCGCCAAAGGCTAAGATTTCAGGCTCTGCTCATTACGCCTATGTTATCCCTTATAAGACAAATAATAGTGTTATTGCCATCAATCGTCTTTTAAAGGAAGGAGCAGATGTGATCTGGGCAAGAGAATCATTCAGAGCTGAGGAAAAAACCTTCTCACCAGGTGCTGTAATTGTTCCTCTCTCTACATTCAATCTGACAAAAATGAAGAAATTGGCCGAAGAACTTTCCTTACAGGTGTTAAGAATAAAACGTCCACCTTCCATTAAAACTTATAAATTAAAGTTACCAAGAGTAGCTCTTTACAAACCCTGGAGATCAAATATGGATGAAGGATGGACTCGATTGATTCTTGAAAATCATGAGTTTCCATATACATCAGTCCATAACGCGGAAATAAAAGCAGGGCGGTTGGAAAATCGCTTCGATGTGATTATCCTTCCGAATCAAGGCATGAACTCGATTATAAACGGTCATCCAAAAGGCACTATGCCCCCTAAGTTTGTGGGAGGGATATCTCGTTCTGGAGTGCGGAATTTGAGACTATTCGTCGAAAATGGCGGCACTTTGGTGACATTGGGTGCTTCCTCGAATCTTTTAGTAGAGGAATTCAATTTGCCCGTAAAAAATGTCCTTACTTCCCTTAAGAGCGAAGAGTTTTTTGCTTCAGGATTATTGATAAAAGTCGCTTTTGACCAGAATCACCCGATTGCCTATGGAATGCCAGAGGAAGCTGCCGGCTTTTTTGCTCACAGCCCCACTTTCCAAACCTTGCCGGTATTAAAAGAACAAGAGCAGCCTCTGGTCGTGGGGAAATATCCTGAAGAAAATATCGTTCTTAGCGGTTGGATGCTGGGAGAAAAATATCTTCAAAACAGGGCTGCAGTGGTAGAAGTGCCCTTTGGCAAGGGCAAAATTATACTTCTTGGTTTTAGAGTGCAGCACAGAGGACAAACGGTAGGAACTTTTAAGCTTCTTTTTAATTCATTATTTTATGGGGCAATAGCAAAGAAATAGAAACGAGGCGCTAAAAATAGCGAAATAGCTACCTGTTTTTTTTAATAATTGCTAATTTTCCATCTGGAAGAACGCTGACCATAGTGTTGTTGAGGTCGATGCGAGGAAGAGAGTGGCTGAGTTGAAACGCCAGGTAAGAGTCAGACTATTACGCCGGACTGTAAACTTGGATTTCTTTGTCTAAACGATCGGCCAGTTTATCCTCAGCTACATCCAAATCAAAATCTATCTGTAAACCCAACCAGAACTGAGGAGACATCTTGAAATACCTGGCAAGGCGTAAAGCTGTATCGGCCGTAATTCTGTGTTTTCCTTGAACAATCTCATTTATCCTTCGGGCAGGCACACGGATATCCAAAGCCAATCTGTTTTGGCTCAATCCCATCGGCTTCAAAAATTCCTCAAGGAGGATTTCCCCCGGATGTAGCGGAAGCATTTTTTTCGTACTCATGGATTCTCTCCTAATGATAATCTGTGATTTCAACATCAAACACATCCTTATCCTGCCATAAAAAGCATATTCGCCATTGATCGTTTATTCTAATACTGTGATGTCCTTTTCTCTTCCCTTTCAGTGCCTCAAGACGATTTCCAGGAGGCACTCTAAGATCATTTAAATCTTCGGCTCTATTTAACATTCTGAGTTTTCTCAATGCGATTCTTTGCATATCAACTGGATATTTCTTTAAGTAGGTTCTCTTGAATATTTTTTCAGTCTCTTTACACTTGAAGGATCTAATCACATATCAAAAATATAACGCTTTGCGTTAAATGTCAAGCGTTATATGTCAAAATTTTTCTTCAGATGATTATTCGGCTCCAGAATCAATCTTCATCCCCACCTGCACTTTCTACTCACAGAAGAAGGAGAACTCAAACCCAAAGGGGCAGATTGGAGTTTTGAGCCTTCCCCTTTTGCTGACAATGGATTTATCAATTATGACCGACGGACTCGACTACGAATACTTTCTGGTTTTGAAGGAGAAAAGGAAGTAATCTGGGAAATCCTGAACTCCATGGGAAGTATTGGAAAGTATATGAAGCGCAAAGAGGTTAGCCTAGCTAAGGAAGATTTGTCCAAATATACAGGGAAATTTGGGAGCAAAGAGGTCACTGCAACAGCGCAGGTAAAGATCGAAAAGGGAAAACTGATGCTCAAAGTCGGGCGCTTAAGCTGAGAATTAAGCGCTATCGGAAAAGATAATTTTGATGCAAAATGGGGAATATTGAAGTTTTACCGGGATTCTAAAGGTAAAATTAAAAGCTTCGGACTGTCCCAATACGGATTCCAGAATTTCCATTTCGAAAAAATAGAACCAATAATACTTGAAACGTATTAAAGATAGCCATAAGGCTTAATAATAAATATTCCCCATATCAACTTTGTGATAGAGAATAGCCCGGATTCCGTTACGTTATTCGCTTGGCATCAAACACTCCATTGGGCTGGTTAAGCTCGAGCCCGGTGACATTGCCTTTATCATCCAGGATGAATTCAAGGCTTATGATTTTGTACTGTTTAAGGAAAAAATCTCCACCCAGATCAGGTACAAGGTCATATACAGGCTGTCCAGGCACATACAATGTAAGTCCATTTCCTTTGAGGCTTACAGTAAATGTCTGGCTCAGGAGTTGATATTTTCCAACGAACTGCTCGAGATATTCGGGATCAAAAAGACGAGCATCGGGCTTATTCTTGAATACGATATCATCTGTGCTGGGCTCAAAGGAAGCAACTAACGAAGCCATATTTCCATTTACGTCCGTCCGGAAAGTCAATTTCATGTCCTCGAAGGTGGAATCATCGGCCTTACCTCCATTAAAGGTCTCATAGTGCCAGTGATCGAGGGGCGTGGTGATGCCATTATATGTAAAAGCCAGCCGGTTATCCTTCAGAAACACCTTGAGTTCCCCATAACCAGGATGGGAATAATCTCCAGCATATTCCTCAATTTTGTGCGACAGTTTAGTCCCAGGCTTCCGCCTGATCTGTTTTTTTTGTTTTGCTTCCTTCTCAGCTTCCTCGCCCTCAGCCTTCCTTCTGGCAGCTTCCCCCAGCCAATCGATGGACTCCATCTCCAGCAACCGGTCTGTAGTAGTCCGGATAATAAGTTCAGGTAACGGTGTGCCGTTTTTATTAGTAAGAACAACAAACCCGAAGCCGTCCTGGGGGAGCATGCTCACCTTTGCGGAAAAACCATCGATATTGCCGCCATGGTGGACACGTCTGTGTCCGCGGTAGCTATCCACAAACCATCCCATACCATAATCGGCCGGTGAGATCTCAGGTCTTGACGGTGTTGCACCGGTAGGCATATGAGACAAATGCATGTCTTCCAGAGTTGCCGCATCGATGATTTGCTTCTCTTTAAACTTCCCGTTATTGAGGTGAACTATCAGCCAGTTGCTCATCTTATTTACACTGGAGTTGATAGAACCGGCAGGACCCATATTGGTGATATTGCGGAAGGGAATCTTCTCAACCTTTCCCTCGCTTTCCCGGTAAGGCTGAGCGAAGTCGCTGTCCTTCTGGGAATCCTCCACGGAAAAGTTTGTCCGGGTCATGTCTAGAGGTTTAAAAACCAGCGTGCGGATGGCATCTTCCCATTCCTTGCCAGTAAGCATCTCTACCAGGTAGCCTGCGGTGAGAAACATCAGGTTATTGTACTGCCATTTTTCCCTTAGATCAGCAGAAGGCTGGAGATATGCCAACCGCTTTACGAATTCCTCCCGGCTGGCGGTGAAGTTATTATACCAGACCAAGTCATGACGGGGCAGGCCCGAACGATGCGTCACCATATCCCGAGGAGTAAGGCGTTCTGCCATAACGGGGTCGTAAAGGCGGAACCAGTGAATGTAGTTGCGTACGGGCTTATCCCATTCCAGCTTCCCTTCATCCACCAGTGTTGCTAAAGCAAAGGTAGTGAAGGCTTTGGAGGCCGAGCCGATAGCCAAAAGAGTATCTGTTGTCATCGGGAGCTTCGCTTCCACATTCCTGTATCCGAATCCTTTGGCAAAAATGACTTCATCGTCTTTGACAATAGCCATAGCTAGTCCCGGCACTTTGAAAGCCTTTAAAGCCTCATTGACAACAGCTTCAAAGCCGTCCAGAGCCTTCCTGGCTTTGACCGCAGGATCGATCTCCCGGGCAAGATTAAAAGGAAAGGTCTTGCCTTCCTGGGTGAAATCCCCGGTAATCTTGCTGCCATCCTCGCTGAGAGTGCCTTTAAAGGTGGGATTTCCCGGTACTCCGGATATGGAAAAAGTTACTTGAAGCCCTTCGAGGTTAATGTTGGATAGCGGCAGGTTCTTGGCCTTCTGCACGGGAATGGAAATATCTCCCTTCCAAGAGCCGTCAGCCTTCTGGCTTAAATCAATATCCACATCGAGTTTCATCCCCGGAATCTCAATAGCCCCCTCCCAGTGTCCAGCTAGGGATAGGGCTTGCCCGGAAAATACTGAAGATAACACCAATAAACAAAGTAATAAAAATAAAAAACAGGAAAGGTTAATAACTCTTTTCATATGTCTCTCCTTCCTAAAATGTAAAAAAACATAAGAATTTACTTTTTTGGGTTGCAACAATTCTCTCAATTTTTGTTCGGATTTCGCTTACTAATATCTTTAAGATTTATATATAAGGAAAAGATAAATGTCAAATATAGGAGAAAGCAAGAAAAGAGGCGATAAAAGGTAGAAATATTCTTAAAGAGGCCAAAAGTGATATAGACTTCCAGGTAGATATTATATGAAACCATGTTTTCAAGGAGAGATATTCCGTTCTTGCATTAGCCGCCATCAGGAGGTGCTGTTGGGCAGCCTGGGGTGGAGGAGGACGTTCGGCCGCAAATGTGAACTTGAGGCGGTTGATGATCCTGCTAAAGTTTGATCTTCCAAATTATTCTCAAAAAAGACATGGATTTTTTCAGATTGTTTAAGTAATATAAGGTTAGGCTGCCTAAATCACCGTAGAATCTATTTTGCAAAAAAATGATTGTTCGGTGAAAGTGAATGAATACAATCATTTACTCGGCACTTCGCTCGAACCGGATATCGTACTAGACTGTCCTAAATGCAGCATTTGTTCATACATATCGGCAGTAAAATATATGTTCGGCAAGGAGAGTGTACCAATCTACAGAGAAGAGATTCTAACTGCAAAGAGTGCGAAAGCAGTCATTACTACCGCCTTTCCGGAGTTCCGCGGCGCATGTATGGAGCTGCTGGATGAAGGGTGGGATTTTCGGATCTTTGAAGTTGATGGAAGGTGGCTGTTTCGCTTCCCAAAGCGGGAAGCAAGCGTAGCCAAGCTGAACACGGAATACAAACTCCTTCCCGGCCTTGGGGAGTGGGTGTCACTGCCAATTCCCAACTATGAATATTTCTGTAAATCGCCTGAAAGCTCAAGTCGGCCATTTGCCGGATACAGGAAATTGCCAGGTATTGCTGGTGATACCTCAAAGATGGTTGATCGCAATGGGGTTGCGCGGCAGCTAGGAGTATTCCTCTCAAGACTGCACACTTATCCTGTTGACAAAGCCAAAGAAGCAGGCGTACAAGAAAAACGTGACCTGGTTGCGCACTTGCGGGACAGGTCCCGCGAACAGCTGAGAAAGCTGGATGGTCTAAACGTGAACCCCGGTCTCTTGCGTCGCTACCTTGAGAATGATACTCCTGTGTCATTCGAAGGGGAAGCGAGTCTGGTCCACAATGACCTGTGGGCCGAACATATTCTAGTTGACAGTCGGTCGGATGGGGTGAGCGGAATTATTGATTGGGGTGATACTGTTATTGGTGATCCCGCGATAGACTTTGCCTGCCTGTACGCCTGGTATGGGGAGAGTTTGCTGGAAAACGTTCTGGTGCATTACACCGGAAAGTTGGACGCAGAGGTCATTTCCCGGTCACGCTATCTAGCGGCATGCCTGGCTATTCATAACATCACGCTCGGTCGAGACCTGGGTCGGATCCAATGGGTCGAGGCTGGGTATGCGGCTTTGCAGTTGGTTCTTGCCCCCTGAAGCGAGGTGGATTGGAAGTATTACTATGAAATATAGAGTTCACCGATTCGATATCAAGATGACAAAGGATCAGGGTAAATTAGAACAGTTCTTGAATAGTTTGGAGGGCGAAGTCAAAGCAATAATCCCTAACGTTACTGTCAGTTTTTTTGGTTTCATAAGGTGGACTTTCTTCTCATTGTGGAGAAGATTGCCTAAGTTAAATGGACTGAATCCTTCTTGGGAAAAGGATTTTTAACCTTAACTTAGCATAGATGGTCAGTGGATCCGCCTATGGCTAAAAATTCAGGCATCTTTAGTTTTACTTTAACATCGTACTACAAAAAAACTGCATCTTTTCAACCTTTTTCCAAGTGTTTTCTAAGAGTGTTCCTTCTCCTGTCTTTTCTGTTTTTTATTTTTCAAGTTGGCTTCTCTCAAACGCAGCTTTCTCGAACCGTCAACCTCAGAGTAGCGGCAGATGAGGAATTTAGAAGTAACAAGAATTGGCATTTAGAGATCAAGCGTTTGGTCGCAGCTTCATCTAAGGTTTTTGAGGAATCCTTTGGCATAAGGTTCGAAATAAAGAGTTTTAAATCCTGGATCTCAGATAACTCCCAAAACTCAACGCTTGATTTATTGAATGACTTAAGGAGAAAAATCCCTCAAGGAGAGTGTGATGCTGTTGTAGGTTTCACCTCTCAATTCCATTTAAAATATGATCTGATTGGTATCGCCTCTTATTTAAGAGCGTATGTGCTGCTAAGGAAGATGGAATCAGATTCATTGATGATCAAAATGTTGACGCATGAACTCTGCCACCTGTTTGGAGCTATTGATATTGATGAGAAGGGATCGATTATGAATAAAGAGAATCATGGTAAAAAATTTGATGCGTTCACGACCCAGATTATTCTATTGAATAAAGACCGGAATTTTAATCCCTATGTTTTCCCTCTGCCCAAAAGCAAACTTGATGAAGTCATATCGATTTGTGAACAGAGAAAACGCTTACATAAAGAGGAAGCTGAAATTAACGTCTTGTTGGCATCAATTCACTTGGAAAAGGAAGATTACGATTCTATGATCAAAGAATGCCTTCAGGCCATTGAGATCGATCCTGACTTAGTTGATAGCTATCATCATTTAGGCATTGCTTATCGAAGAAAAGGGCAGATTGATTTGGCTATTGAGCATTACCAGAAAGTCATCCAGCATCAGCCAGGTCTTCCAGAGGTTCACTATAATTTAGGGATTGCCTGGGTGAATAAAGGAATGTTCGATGAAGGCATAAAGGAATACAAAAAGGCCATTAAACTAAACCCCTTTTGCGGAAGGGCTTATTCTAATTTAGGTTATGCCTTTCTCCAAAAGGGAGTGATTGATCAAGCCATTGAAAAATGCCAGAAGGCGCTGGATATTTATCCCAGATTGGCTGAAGCCTTTTCCACTCTCGGGGCGGCTCTTATTTTAAAAGAGAAATATGCAGAGGCAGAAGTTTACTCCCGGATGGCACTCGATATCAATCCCAACCTTTCAGGAGCTCACAATAATTTAGGAACCGTCTGTATGAATAAGAAAGAGACCGCTCAGGCAATTGAGGAATACCTGAAGGCACTTGAGATAAATCCTGAATACTCCGAAGCACATTACAATTTGGGCCGTGCTTATTTATTAAAAGGACTTGCTGACAGATCAATTAGTGAGTTTAAAAAAGCGATTCAACACAAACCCAACTATTTAAAGGCCCATTCCAATTTGGCTTCAGCTTACCTAAAAAAGGGAATGATAGAAGAAGCCATCAAAGAATGTCAAAATGCACTTGCAATTGACCCTAAAAATGCGGTTGCTCATGCCAATTTGGGCCATGCCTATCTTAAAAAAGAGATGATCAGTGAAGCCGAAATGGCCTGCCACAAGGCCATAGCTCTCGATCCCAATCTTCCCGAGCCTCACAATATTCTTGGGATTTTATTTGATAGAGAAGAAAGGATTGAGGAGGCCCTGGAAGAACACCGAAAAGCCATAAGGTTGAAGCATGATTATCTTGAGGCTCATTTAAACCTGGCAAATGTGCTCTTTAAAAGAAATATTTTAGCCGAATCAGCACTTCATTATAAGAAAGTGATTGAGATTGATTCCACTCATGCTCAAGCCCACAACAATCTGGCAGTGATTTTTTACCACCAGAAAAACTACGAGAAATCTTGGGAGCATCTTAAAAAGGCAGAGAACTTGGGACTCAAAGCCCACCCTGATTTTAAAAAGGAATTGCTTAAAAAATTAAAATAGGGAACCGTATTTCTGTCCCCCCCAAAGTCATCAAGGACACTAAGTGTAGTCATGGCGCTGAGATCGGTAAACACTGATGCTGGTAAACATAAGAATTTTCTTTTGGGGATCGCGCCAAATCGCACACAATTTTTCGTGATATTTTCTAATTGGGGAGCAGCTTGAAACACTCTGGCTCCCCCTCGCCTCAATCTTCCTTTTCTTTTCTCTCTCCTTCTT
>JAUWJP010000040.1 GCA_030607635.1 Candidatus Aminicenantota bacterium | reverse complement strand
CCTTTTTTAAGGAAATGATGAAGCAAAAGGACCGAAATCGAAGATTACTGAAGTCGACTTTTGAGGTGGCCGCGCCGACCCTGCTGAGCAGAGTATTTGGTTATATCAGAGATATGATCCAGGCATATTACCTGGGAACAGGAAAAAGTGCTGATGCCTTTTACATCGCCTATATCATCCCCAATTTGCTCAGAAGATTGACAGGCGAAGGGGCGATGACGGCGGCTTTTATCCCCGTTTTTACTCAGGAAAGAAAGGAAAAATCGAAAGAAGAGCTCTGGAAATTTGCCAATGCCTTCTTTTTTAATTTGACCCTTGTTATGGCTGCCATCGCAGTCTTAGGTATCGTCTTTTCTCCTCTTTTGGTTAAAATTATAGCCCCTGGTTTTGGGGCTGTCGAAGGGAAGTGGGAGCTGACAATTTTTCTCACTCGAATAATGTTTCCTTACATATTTTTAATCAGTTTAGCCGCGCTAGCCATGGCTATCCTGAATTCTTTCCATAAATTTTTTGTTCCTGCCTTTACTCCTGTCCTTTTCAACCTGGCGATAATCAGCATCGCGGTTCTTTTTGCCAGAAAGGCGGAAGAGCCGGCTCTTGTTTTTGCGGTTGGGGTTGTTATCGGAGGAGTTTTTCAGCTTGCATTCCAGCTTCCTTATCTCTGGCGAAGGGGAATGCGGTTCAAATTAAGTCTCTCTTTTTCCCATCCTGCCGTTCTTAAGGTGGCCAAGCTTATGATTCCGGGCATATTTGGTGCTGGGATTATTCAGATAAACCTTGCTATAAGCCGGATTATTGCCTCTGTTTTAGAGTAAGGAAGCGTATCCTCTCTTTACTATTCAACAAGAGTACAAGAGCTTACCCTGGGAATCTTTTCGATCGCCCTTTCCATTGCCCTCCTTCCCACCCTATCCGAATTGACTGCCCAGCGCGATATTCAGAGTATGAAAAGGACTCTTATCTTCTCTTTTAAGCTGGTATTTTTTGTTACTATCCCGGCTATGGTTGGGCTGCTTGTTTTGAGCCGCCCCATCATTCAAGTTCTTTTTCAAAGGGGTGTCTTTGATGAACAATCAACAGCCATCAGTGCTTCATGCCTGTTCTTTTTTTCCTTTGGGCTTCCTTTTATCTCAGGAGTAAAAATTTTGGCCTCTGCCTTTTATTCCCTTAAAGACACTAAAACCCCTGTTATTATCGCTTTTTTTGTGATGATAAGCTATATTTCGCTCTCTTGGATTTTAATGAGGCCCCTTCGTGTGGGAGGCATAGCCTTGGCGCTCTCCATTTCTTCTATCCTGAATTTCTTTCTTCTTTTTATCCTACTGGATAGAAAGATCGGGAAGATAGAGTGGAAAGGATTTTCGGCATCAGCCTTAAAGTCTTCTTTTTCGGCAGTTGTGATGGGATTGGCTGTCCGGTTTTTTATGAGTCATTTTGACTTCCAGCGCCTCGTATTCTTGGAACAGCTCGGAGTTTTGCTCTCGGCTATTTTCATCGGAATAATCATTTATCTCTTGATGAATATGCTTTTTAGCCATGAAGAATTAAGAAGCTTAAGAGATGTCTTCTCTCGCGAGAGAATTTTGAAGGAATGAGAGGAAGAGGATGAAAATTGTCTTGCAGAGAGTCAAACAGGCTTCGGTTGAAGTTCAGGGAAAAACGACAGGAGAAATAGAACGGGGAATTTGCCTCCTTGTTGGCATTGAAAAAGGAGACTCAGAGGATGATGCTCAATATCTGGCCAAAAAAGTGGTAGAGCTTCGGGTTTTCCCGGATAAGGAAGGAAAAATGAACCTTTCCTTGCCAGAGACTCGAGGAGAAGTGCTTGCAGTCTCTCAGTTTACTCTCGCTGGCTCAGTGCAGAAAGGAAGGAGGCCCAGTTTTGACAGAGCTGAGTTACCAGAAAGAGCGGAGGAGCTTTTTCGTTATTTTGTTGATCTAATAAGGCAGAAAGGTATTAAGATCGAAACAGGAATTTTTGGGGCTCTTATGGATGTCCATTTGGTCAATGATGGACCTGTTACTTTTATTCTTGAAAAGAAAAAATCTTATGAGGATTAGATTTTAAGGTAGAGGCAAGATTTTTTATTTTAGACCATATCCAGGATATGGCCCATTTTTTCTTTCTTGGTCTTCAGGTATTTGAGGTTTACCTTGTTAGGAGGGATTTCGATAGGCACCCTTTCCACAATTTCTAACCCATATCCTGAAAGCCCGATGAATTTTCGAGGGTTATTGGTTATAAGACGGAGCCTATTGACTCCAAGGGAAACCAGGACTTGAGCTCCTATTCCATAGTCCCTTTGGTCAATCTTGAAACCCAGTTTTAGGTTGGCTTCAACAGTATCTATTCCATGTTCCTGGATCGCGTAGGCTTTGATTTTGTTGGCGAAGCCGATACCTCTTCCCTCATGATTGAGGATGTAAAGGATGACTCCTTTTCCTTCTTCGTTGATCATTTTCATGGATCGGTGAAGTTGATCTCCACAGTCGCAGCGAGCTGAACCAAAGGTGTCTCCAGTCAAACACTGAGAGTGAGCACGGACTAGTGTAGGTTCATCCTTTTTTATATCTCCTTTAACCAGGGCTATATGGTGTTCCTTATGGATGGTATCTTCAAAAACCATCACCTTGAAGTGCCCAAACTTCGTTGGCAAATCGGCTTCTTCTATTTTCTTAACAAGTCTTTCATGCCTCATCCTGTATTTTATGAGATCAGCGATAGTCAGGATGGGAATATTATAAACCTGGCTAAATTCCTCAAGTTGAGGCATCCTGGCCATTGTTCCGTCTTCGTTCATGACTTCGCAGATGACGCCTGCAGGCCTTAAGCCAGCCAGATGAGCGATGTCCAGTGCTGCCTCAGTCTGACCCGCTCTTTCCAGAACGCCGCCTTCCTGAGCTTGAAGAGGAAAAATATGCCCAGGTCGAGTTAGGTCAGCTGGGCGAGTTTTGGGGTTCATGGCAATCAAGACTGTTTTGGCCCGGTCATAGGCTGAAATACCCGTCGTGACTCCCTTTTTAGCATCTATGGAAACGGTAAAGGCTGTTTGGAAGGGAGCTGTGTTATCTCGAACCATTAAAGGGATATCGAGTTTCCTTAGCCTTTTTTCTGTCAGGGGCATACAGATAAGACCACGCCCGTGTTTAGTCATGAAATTGATGACTTCTGGAGTTACCTTTTCAGCAGCAACCATAAGGTCGCCTTCATTCTCCCTGTCTTCATCATCAACGATAATGATGAGCTTTCCCGCCTTTACTGTTTTTAGAGCTTGTTCTACTGAAACAGCTTGTGATTTCCTTTTCATTTTATATCCACTCTCTTTTCCTGTTGTTCTATCGCTTGTCTTTACTTATCCAATTATACACGTATTTTCCGATCATGTCACACTCTACGTTGACCGCATCTCCTCTTTTTAAGTTACCTAGATTAGAATTTTTTAATGTGATGGGGATAAGCTCAACATCGAACGAAGAGGGACTTAAACGAGCTATGGTCAAGCTAACTCCGTTCAAGGCTACTGAACCTTCAGGGATAAAATATGGCCTGAGCTCTGGAGGGAAGGAGACTTTCAGTCTTTTTCCTGGTTTTTTCTGCGAAATCAGGAGAACCTTTCCTCGGGAGTCGACATGACCTGTGATGATGTGGCCACTTAAGGGAGAAGAAAGGGTAAGAGGTTGCTCAAGATTGAGCATTTCACCCTGTCTAAGTGAGCCCAGGTTAGTTTTTTGAATGGTTTCCTGAGAGAGATTAAAGAAAAGGGCTTTATTCTCTTTTTTAATGAGGCTCAAACAGACCCCGTTCACAGCCAGGCTTTCGCCGACCTCAATTTGAGCAATGATAGAGGGAGCCTCGACAGCTATTTCTTGTTTTCCCCGGTGGTATCCTTTGAATAAACCTGTGTGATTAATGATTCCTGTAAACATTAGAGATATCCCTCCACGATGATGTCTTCATCAATTTGAAAAGAGTTTGTTCTCTTCAAATGCAGAGAATTTTTAATGAAATCTGCTCCTTCTCCTTGGAGAAGAGACGGCGCTTGCTTTCCCCCGATCAATTTGGGAGAGATGGATATAAATATTTTATCTACCAGCCTCTCTTCGAACATTGATGTCAGCACTCGGCTGCCGCCTTCCACCAGCACGCTCGACATCTCATTCTTTCCCAGCCAGGATAAAACTTCCTTTAAGTCCAAAGTTTGTGAAGAAAGAGAGATAACCTCTACTCCCTTTTTGCGCAAAGTATCGGCTTTCTTTTGGGAGGCTTTCTTAAGAGAAAAGACAATAATTTTTCCCCGGGAGAGGGTTGAGAGAATTTTAGCCCCTAAAGGAAAGCGAAGATGGGAGTCGAGGATTACGCGCACTATTTTCTTTCCCTTCCAATTAGGATGGCGCACAGTAAGCAGGGGATCGTCCTTGATAAGCGTGTTTATACCAACCATAAGCGCATCATACTCTCCTCTTAAAAGATGAAAATATTCTCTTGTTTGTTGAGAAGAGATCCATCGGGACGAAAATTTTCTGGTGGCAATTTTCCCATCGATGCTGATGGCAGCTTTAGCGATGACGAAAGGGATTTTTTTTGTGATGTATTTTAAGTACACTTCATTCAGCCGTCTGTTTTTTTCCTCGAGAAGACCCGAAGAGACTTCTATTCCAGCCTGCTTTATTTTTTTGAATCCCTTTTTAAAAACAAGAGGATTTGGATCGAGAGCTGAGATAACCACTCTTTTCAAGCGGGCCTGAAGTATCGCTTCCGTACAAGGAGGTGTTTTTCCCCAGTGAACACAGGGTTCAAGAGTGATGTAAGCAGTGCTGTTTCGGGAAAGAGGGCCTGCTCTCTGGAGAGCCAGAGCTTCAGCATGGAGTTGGCCAGGCTTTACATGATAACCATGGCCTACGATCATATCTTTGTGCACGATCACTGTGCCTACGTAAGGATTTGGGCTTACCCATCCTTTAGCTTTTTCAGCTAAGGCATAGGCCATCTGGAGGTAGAAAATATCTTTAAGGTTTTTCATGAAAGAAGGGCTCTCGCAAAATCCTGGGGAGAGAAGTAAAGCATGTCCTTTTCATTTTCCCCGA
Organism: Candidatus Aminicenantota bacterium; assembly: GCA_030607635.1. Lineage (GTDB taxonomy): Bacteria > Acidobacteriota > Aminicenantia > Aminicenantales > Aminicenantaceae > SOIV01. The sequence continues at coordinate 4,920 of JAUWJP010000040.1, read as the reverse complement.
TACCGATGAATTTAATCGGGAGCTTCAATTCGTCTACTATGCTGATAACACTTCCTCCTTTGGCTGTTCCATCCAGTTTAGTGAGGAAAATTCCGGTTAAACCCGAAAACTTAAGAAATTCTTTGGCTTGAATCAGAGCGTTTTGGCCTATACTGGCATCCAAAGCGAGCAATATCTCATGGGGAGCTCCTTCGATTTCTCTTGAGATGATACGTTTAATCTTTTCTAACTCCTTCATTAAATTGGTGTTGGTGTGTATTCTTCCGGCAGTATCCACAAGAAGAAGCTGTAAGGAACGGGCCTTTAAGGATTGAATGGAGTCGTAAACGACAGAAGCAGGGTCAGATCCGTACTGGCCTTGTATTACAGGAACATTTAATTTTTTTCCCCATAATGCTAACTGTTCCTGGGCAGCTGCCCTGAATGTGTCAGCCGCCACCATCAATACATTCTTTCCTTCCTTTGTAAAACTATAAGCTAACTTAGCCAAGGAGGTTGTCTTTCCCCCGCCGTTTACTCCTACCATCATGATAACAGAATGAGAGTGATCAAGGTTGAAATCGGAGGGAAATTGGGCGAGAGTATTGATGATTTCCTCCTCTAATATTTTTTTAATTGTCTCGAAAGAATCGCTTTTTTTGCTTTTTTCCCTAATAGAATGAATAATTCTTTCAGTAGAATGGATTCCAATATCAGCTAGAATCATGGATTCGGCGAGCTTATCAAGAACTTCTTCTCTGTCTTTGTCACTCCGTAGAAGTTCTTCGAACCTTTCTTTAAAGGTTTCTCGCGTTTCCGCTAGTTTTTCTTTTAGATTTCCGATCACAGCACAATTATTATATTTTTTGAGTTTTTTAAAGTCAATTCACTATTGCTGTCAGGCCTTATCCAATGGAATGCAATGATGGCAAGAGTACAGCAAGAAAAAAGGGGGCAGGTCCCTTTTTCTGTTGTCCTTGGAGAAGGTTTTGGGAAATAGCCTCGCTTCCCATTGTGGGGTCCCATTGTGGGGGCAGGTCTTGCTTTTTGCTTTTATTCATACAAACGCAATTTATACTAATGCATTACGTCACGGGCGGCCCCGCTCTTTTTATGAATGCAGTATGGGGAACGTCCCCGATAATCCCCGATAAAAAAGTAGCCTGTCCCTTTTTTTTATGTTAAATTTAAAAACTTATGATCGAAACTATTTGGGTACTAACTCCTTACCGGGAGGAAGCGAAGACTCTTTCTGCTGAACTTGGTATTCCTTCAGAAATTGCTCAGATATTAGTTAACCGGAATTTGTGCGATGCAGAATCTGCTGGTAAATTTCTTTTCGGGACTTTGGAAGGCCTCCATGATCCTTATTTGATGAGAGACATGAAGAAGGCAGTGGAGAGAGTCAGACAGGCGATTTCCCGGAGGGAGAAAATATTGATTTTTGGTGATTACGATGTGGATGGTATTCTTTCTGTCGTTATCCTCTCCAAGGCCCTGGAGTCCTTGGGGGCAGAGGTGGATTACTTCATCCCTGAGAGATTGAAGGAAGGATACGGGATTAAAGAGGAGCATATTGAAATTGTCCTTGAAAGAAAAGCTAGCTTAGTAATCAGTGTTGACTGCGGGATAAAAGCGACGCAGTTTACAAAAAGAGCTAAAGAGGCAGGGGTTGATATCATCATAACTGACCATCATCTGCCGGGAGATATCCTTCCTGAAGCTAAGGCAATCCTCAACCCTGTACTTAAAGACTCCGGATATCCTGATAGGAAGTTAGCCGGAATTGGGGTGGCCTTCAAGCTGATCCAGGCTCTTTTTGAAAAGGAAGGGATGTCTTCTTCTCTTCCCCATTATATGAAGCTGGTCTCAATAGGAACAATAGCCGATGTTGCAGAATTGAAAGGTGAAAACAGGCTTTTTGTTAAGTTCGGACTAAAGGGGCTGGAAAAGGTTGCAAATACTGGATTATTAAGTCTGATGAAATTCTGCGGTTTGAGTGGAAGAAGAGTCTCAGCGGGAGATATCGGGTTCAGGATTGGGCCGAGGATTAACGCTGCTGGAAGAATGGGGATGACTGATTTAGCTGTTAAGCTATTTTTTACGGATTCTCTTCCAGAGTCGGTTGAACTTGTAAACCATCTTGATAAGCTGAATTCCAAAAGGCAGAAAACACAGCAGAAAAATTATGAACAGGCCTTGAGGAAAATCAGGGAAAGAAGTCTTGATAAACGCTACAAATTTCTGATACTGGGCTGCGAGGAATGGCACCGTGGAGTGATCGGTATTGTGGCCTCAAAGCTTAAAGATTTTTTTCATCGGCCTGTTTTGATCTTTGGCTATGAAGATGGAAAGGCATATGGCTCAGGGAGAAGCATCAATGAATTTCCCCTTATTGGGTGTTTGGATGAATGTAAAGATTTGTTCCTGAATTATGGAGGACATTCAATGGCCGTTGGTTGTACGATTGCCCAAGAAAATCTGACACCTTTTAAAAAGGCGGCAAACGCCTATGCCGGCTCGAGAATAACTGATGAGCATTTAAAAAGAAAAATATACATAGACTCGAAGATAGATTTTTCTGATATAAGCTCTGGTTTCATCGAGAATTTTTATCTCCTTTCTCCATTTGGAGCTGGAAATCCCAAGCCAATTTTTATGACTGAAAAGGCAGAAGTCGTGAGGGAACCCCAGAAAATTAAGGGAAAGCACGCCAAGCTTTTGGTAAGGCAGAAAGGAAGGATTTTTGAAGCTCTGGGGTGGGATAGAGGTGAATGGGCCCAGAGCATCCAGAAAGGCGATAAAATCGATTTGGCTTATTCTTTTCAATTTTCCAAATACATGGGGGAAGAAAAGCTCAGTCTTTCCCTTGAGGACATAAAAACATAGGGGGAAGGCTTGAAGGAAAAAACATGAATTTCCCGAAGATCATGAGAGCCGGGATAATAATTCTATTTATAATACTTCTGGCCATAATTGTAAGGTATTTTATGATTCGCTCGCTTGTAAAACCTCAGGTCCCCCTGAAAACTGATGATCTAACTCAACAGAAAATAGAGAAGAAAGATAAGATTGTCCATTTCGAAATCAAAGGAGGAGAGGAAAGTGTCCGGTTCAAGGCAGATAAGCATTATGTTGGTGAAGATAAGAATTATCATGCAGAGGGGAATGTAGAAATTATTTTTCTGAAGAAAACAGAAGGCAAAGATGTTTTCATCTACGGCAATGAAGTTGTCTATGACAAAGACTGGAATCATTTTGTATTGTCTGGCCAGGGAAAAGTTAAATACAAGGATTTGGTGATTGAATCGGTTTCGCTGCATTATGACAATACAAAGGAACTTTTCAGCACCGAAAAAGGAGTCAGCTTTTCCTCAGAGGGCTTCAGCGGGACTGCCCAGAAATTGGATTATTTGATGGAGCAAGAAAAGCTACACCTCCAAGAGAACGTCCATCTCCGCCTAAGGCCTAATCTTGAAACATCCTTCCCCCTTATTGCCCAAGGGAAAAGGTTGGAATACAGCCGAAAAAGTAGACAAGGTATGATGGATGGAGGAGTGCGTCTTTTTCATGGAGAGAGCCGTGCCACAGCTTCGATTTTAAGGTTTGATTTGTCAGCAGATGAAGAAAATATCAGAACTTTGGTTCTAAAAGGTAAAGCCAAAGCTTTTATTAGAGAAGAGGAGAAGAAAAATATTTCTTCATCGAGGCGGCCTTCTCCTTTTTCTCAAAGTGCAATGCGTGAGGTCGAAGCAGAGGAGATAGAACTTAGGTCCTTCGTCAACTTTCAGAAGGTTCAGTCCGTAGAAGCGAGCGGGAATTGCTCCTTTAAATTTGTATCTTCCTCAGGGAGTTCTACCCATATTTTGGCAGAATCTGTAAAATTTTTATTCGATCAAGAAGGAGAGCTAAAAGAATTTCAGGCGTTGAAAAAGGCGAGGATGATCGACCAAGAAGAAAACTCAGAAGAAAGGAGGTTTATTGAAGGAGATGCCCTAATTATAAAGGACAAAACAGATGTTCTCAGAGTGAAAGGAAAAGGTCCATATGAAGCGCGTGTAGCTTCTTCAGACAGCGAGGTTTTTGCTGAGGAGATATCCATTTTCCTTGATAACAATAACCTGGAGGTGAAAAGGGGGGTCAAGTTTATTTTGAATTCAAAAAAAGGAGAAAAGAAGCGCATAGGCCTCTTTTCCAAAGAATACCCTGTTCTTATAAATGCAAAGGAGATGAGATATTTCGACGAGCAAAAGCGTTTTATTTTTAATGGCGATATAAAAGCATGGCAGGAGAAGAGAATATTGCTTGCCGAAGAAATCGTGCTTTATGAAGAGACGGGAAAAATTCTTTCCACAGGAGGAGTGAAATCCATCTTTCCTCATAAGCCAAAAGATGAAGAAAAAGAGGAAAGAGTAGAAATATCTTCCGATAAAATGACTTTCCTGCCTGAACAGAATCTTGTTTTCTACGAAAAAAGAAGTTCCTTAAAGGTTAAGGACATTGACGTTCGAGCCCAATCCGTTTCAGTCTATCTGAGCGAGGAGGAAGGAGACATGGAGAAGATAATCGCCCGCGGGAATGTTATCATTGTTCAAAATCTTGGAGAAGGAAGAGGAGAAGAAGCGATATACGACCCGGATAAGGAGTCTGTTGTCCTTTTGGGAAACCCAGTCCTGATAGATAAAGACAGGGGAATAACAAGGGGAGACAAATTGACTTTTTACCTGGCCGATGATAAAATCATTGTTGAAAATAAGGCAAGAGAAAGGTCGACGACTGTAATAAAACGTGAGAAATGAAAGACTCTCTAGAAGCGATAAAGCTGGAAAAAAGCTATCAAAAGAAAAAAGTCGTAGATAATATCTCTCTTAGCGTTAAAAAAGGAGAGGTCGTTGGGCTTTTGGGGCCCAATGGAGCAGGAAAAACGACAACCTTTTCTCT
>JAUWJP010000064.1 GCA_030607635.1 Candidatus Aminicenantota bacterium | reverse complement strand
GAGTATAAAATTTCCCCTTTCAGAGATTACTTTATGACCGCTGGCGGCGAGGATTGAAACATCTACACGATAATAGCCGGGATCGAACGAACTGAGAGAAAAAGGGCCTACTTCAATCCCTCCAGATTTTGAAACCAGGACTTCCTTCAGGGGCTTTTTATGACTCATGACAGGAGTGCTTGCACTCAAAGAAAATATCTCGAGGAGAAAAATTGCACTGGTGCTTTCATCCTCTGGGGATAAGTTATGGAGCTGGCAGTAAACCCCCATTTCTCCCTGGGGAAGAAAGTTATTCTCAGCGTTGAACAGAAATTGGCGCCCCTCAAAGGAAAATGCCTTGAATGCCTGTCTCTGGTTTTCCCCGAGATTCTTGAACCTGTGATAGAGAAGAAGGTTGCTCAGGAAAGGGCCGCTATTCTTCTCCGGAATGGATACTTCAGTCTGGAAAGAGGTGAAATCTTTGGCTGTCTTATTCTTGAGCAGAAAAAACATCTTATAATTACCCGGAATAACGGGGAGCACATCCTGAATGGAGAAGAGATGCTGTTCGTGTTCCTTGTACTGCTCTGGTGTTATCCACACGGAAATTTCCTCTTCTCGCTCTAAAACAGGATTCCCCTGCATATCTTCAATCTTGAGAATAAGGCTGAAAGCGGCATAGTGTCTGCCGTCATAAAACCCGAAATTTACCTTTTTAGGCTCCACAGCCCAGTGAATGAAAGACTGGCCGAAATTCTCGAAAACTTTTACCATATAGCCGCTCTCGAAAAAATTGTGAGAGTATTCAGTTTCAACATAATCTTTATAAGTGAGATAAGTACGGGCGTACTCATCAGAAAATTTCTTCTCTGCCACGGATCGCACGTTGGAGATAATCGTATTAGAAGAGGAAATTGTTCCCATGCGCAGGTGGCCCTCCGCTGGAAGGTAGCTGAGAGAAGCGTTTGCCACCTCTGCTGATGCTTTTTTTAATGCCTGGAAGGCTTGTTCGCGAGTAAGTATGCTTCCGGAATAAGAAGGAATCACAAGCTTCTCCGGTCCTTCTCCAGGATAATAGAGGCGATATTCGCCAATTCCCTGGGGCTGGTAAAAGAGAAGGTAAAAGTAAGGGGGAAGTCCGAATCTTGTCTCTCCCTTGTAATACCATAACTCAAGCGGCAGAAATTGGGATTGGGTGTCGAAAATCTGTCTTTCAAGGGGAGGACCGAGAAGGAGATAATAATATCCTCTCTCAGTCTGATTTCCTCTTCTTGAGCTCTGACGGCCAAAATTGAAATCCGAAAACTTGACTCTCTTCATGTAATCCTTATAAAACTCATTTTCAGAAGTATCAGGCATGGGGTCACGCTGTCTCCAGAAAATTTGGATAAAACGATCCCTCTCTTCATTTGTTTTAAGCTGTAAGAAAATTTCCTTCTCCATTTTGGTGATAATCGGCTTAGCGGTATCGAGCCAATCCTTGTGTTCCTGAGAAAGTTTTTCATCAGAGAATAGAGGAAAAACTAAAACCATGAGGATCAGAATCAGAATAAAGTTCTTTTTCATTTTTTGTCCTGCTATATAATAAAATTACCATAAGCTAAGATAAGTTTCAATGAATTAAGAAGCCAGACTCGTTAGCATCGTGTAAGCATCAACCTCATTTCGGAAGCATCTCCAATGCCGTGATTGGAGAAGGTTTTGGGAAATAGCCTATTCCCAAAACCTTTGTCCTGAACATAGCAACAAGTTATCACGGAGATAAGGATGCTTACCCTCATTTCTAATTATTTGAATTTTTTTTAAAATTTATATATAGTGAGTTTTTCTAGTATTTTACAATAAGTAGAAAAATAATTTCAGCCAAGGGAAAATTCAAATTCTTGAATTAGGATTCAATATATTGGATAATTATAGAAATACTATTGAAGAATTATTAATTTATCTTATTGATAAAAAAAGGATTAACTATTCTTAGAACTTGGCATAAAATTTGCTCCTTTATTTAAAGAGAGCAATATGTTATTGATTCAGTTCTGCTTACTAATTTATATTATAAAATTGCGCTTTAGAAGGAGGTGAGAATTCCATAGAGAAAAGAAATAAAAAATCATGCAAAAAGGGAAATTAGGGAAAAAAGAAAAAGGAGAAAAAATATGAAATTTAAGATGATGATTATGCTATCTGCATTCCTTCTCGTGTATTCTTCTATTGCGCTCTCCCAGTCCAAAGAAACCGGGGCTATTATCGGTACAGTTATCGATGAAGAAGGCGCTCCTCTTCCAGGTGTTAATGTCACCATATCGAGTCCCAATATCATGGGTGATCGAACTACAGTCACCGACGCAAATGGTCGGTTCCGCTTCCCCGCACTTCGCCCTGGTGTTTATTCAGCGAAAGCCGAGCTCCCGGGATTTAACACAGTTGTCCGGAAAGAAATCCGTCTCCACAGCACGACTAGGCTAACCGCCGACTTTACGATGGAGATTGCCACATTGGAAGAAAAGGTGACCGTTATTGCCGAATCCCCCACTGTCGATGTAAAAAGTTCTGAGACTGCATCGGTCACACTGTCCGATGATATTCTTCGAAGCATGCCTACCGCCCAGTTTGCAGTCGATATCGTGAACCTCGCGCCTGGAGTTAGCGGCGATGTCGCCTATGGCGCTTCCGACAGCACGGGAATTTCCTACCAGGTAGATGGAGTGGACGTCGGAGATCCGGAACTGGGTTCAGCCTGGGTCTTCCTCGACTATAATATCATCGAGGAAGCCAAAGTTATGGGAATCGGACTCAATGCCGAATATGGAGCCTTCACGGGAGTTATTTTCAACTCCATCACCAAGTCCGGCGGGAATGAATTCTCCGGCCATGCTGAGATTATCGGGCAGAGTACAAATAAGAAATTTCTCGGCATGGATAATTTCTGGGCAACAGACAACAACCAGGCCTATATTGACGATAATACAGGCTTAACATCACCCATTGAAGGGTTGTGGGATTCCAGTTTCCACCTGGGGGGTCCCTTCATCAAGGATAAGCTGTGGTTCTTCTTGGGCCTCCAGTACTATCGGTCACTAGAGAGACCGACTGGACTTGTGGACCCCAACTTCAGCGACTACAAACAGCCCAGGTTCTTCCTGAGGCTCACCTCCCAGTTAAGCTCAAGATTCAATTTGTCAGGATTTTATGAATATGATGAGTACATGGGAACAAACAGGTCCACCGGAACAACAAGCCCTACTCCAGAAACCGGCGTCAGCCAGGACTCTCTCGAGCATGTTGGGAACCTCAACCTGACCTTTATTTTGAGTCCTTCAACGTTTATCGACTTCAAGGGTTCCTATTTCTGGGGTTACTATTACCTCCCACCCCAGGGTGAGGGAACCGCAGTATGGGATTATGAACAATACATATGGCTCCACAATAACCAATGGGAAGCCTGGTACGACCGAAAACGGGCCCAGGGCAACGTAGCTCTCTCTCACTATGTCGAGGATTTCATTGGAGGCAACCACGATTTTAAATTTGGAGCTGAGTTTGAGTGGGGCTGGGCAAGGAGCAGATCGGAACACACAGGCTATGTTGAAGGAATAGGTGCTCATACTTATATTTCCGACTACTACTTATCATACGGCTATCTTTATGCGTACCAATACGACGGCTACGACTACAACTCCACCTACACCCGGACTGAATTATTTGCCCAGGATTCCTGGTCGATTTCCGATAACTTGACTCTGAACTTCGGGCTCCGCTACAGCATGATGAGGGGATATGTTAAGTATATAGATGGGTCTGTCTACAGTGCCAACCGCATTGCTCCTCGATTTGGTTTAGCCTGGGATATCTTCGGTGACCATAAAACTGTTCTCAAAGGCCATTGGGGGCGGTTCACAGAAGCAATGATGACCGGTGTCTTCGACCGCCTCAACCCGGTATCTGCCTTCAGTGATTGGGTGGTCTACTATGGAGATAATGACGCCGATGAGTCCGGCGATTGGACTGAGTGGTATCGAGTAGTACCGGAGGAAACATTTCTTGCAGATAATATAAAGCACCCCTACATGGACCAGTGGACCGTCGGCATCGAACGGGAGCTCTTCAAAGACGCTTCAATCGGAATTTCCTATATCAACCGCAGGTGGAAGAGTATCCTCGGTACCTATGACCTACTAGGCCAGTACGAAGAGATAACCGAATACGACCCAACAACCGGAGCGCCCTATACGGTCTATAACCAGTTAAATCCTGGCGAGCGGCAGCTTGTTCTCGCCAACATTGAAAAGGATCCAAGCAAGTTTATAATGGATGATGTCTACAGGCAGTACCATGGAGTCGTTTTCCTGTTCAATAAGAGGTTCTCCGACCGCTGGCAGCTCCTTGCATCCTACGTCTGGTCTAAATGTACCGGCACCATTGATAATGGCTTTGGAGACGACGTCGGCTGGGGTGGAGACACGTATGATCCGAACTGGTGGATAAACAGAGACGGGTCGACCTATAACGATCCGACGCACATGATCAAGCTCCAGGGCTCATACATCCTGCCCCTTGATATTCACTTCAATGCCTACTTCAGGTTCCTCACAGGAAATACCTATAACAGAGGAGTACGCTTCTCACTTGACCAGGGGAGAACGACAATTCTTTCCGAAGCACACGGATCAAGGAGATTTGAAAATAGAACGAACCTCGACCTCCGTTTAGAGAAGACATTTACGTTTAAAGACAGATTCCGCCTCGGGCTCATGATAGACATCTTCAACGTATTCAACGTTGACACAATCACTGACTGGGGGACAACGATTAATTCAAGCTGGTACGAGGATGATCCCACTGCATATCCAGCCTCAGACGGCCACAGAGTCTATTCGCTGGTAAATCCGCGGGCTATTCGCCTGGGCATAAGGTTCTTCTTCTAATAGCAGAACAGAGATTGCATTTCAGGGAGGCTGTCGGTTAAAAGACAGCCTCCCTTCCCATAAGCTCTGGCCAATGAGTTCAAAAACACGATGACTTAAAAAGGGACAGCCCATCTTATTCCAAAGGGACTGTACCTATAAGTCACCTCGATTCAGGCGTTGTTTTCCTCTCTAGGGATCATCCTTTGGGATTAGATCCTTTCACGGGGATTACCAGAAAACCATGGGCATATGATGTGTTCTCCTTCCCGGCAGAATCTAATCCCGAGGAACCGTTAAAAAGATACGCAATCTTTTTTTCCCTTTCTGATGCATAATCCTTTATGATAGAATTCTCTCATGAAAAAAATTAAAGCAGAAAAAAAAATTCCTGCTATTAAAGTTATTCTCCCTATTGCATTCGTTCTGATTTTCACTTTTCTATTCACATATTTATTTCTCCTTCCAAAGCGTCCATCATTTTCTCGCCTGAAAAATGGCAAAGAGTTGAATTACATCTTGATTACTGTCGATACTCTTCGGGCTGATCGTATCCATTGCTACGGATTCTCCATGATAGACACTCCCTTTATGGACCTTTTTGCTTCTCGAGGTATCAAGTTCGAAAAATGCATTGCTCCGACTCCCCTCACCTTGCCCTCCCATACATCCATCATGACAGGCATGCATCCTACTTTTCATGGAGTACGGGACAATGGAGGATTTCTTGTTTCCCCAGAACTAGCCACGCTTGCCGAGTTCTTTAAAGAAAAAGATTATCAGACATCCGCTTTTGTTGCTGCTTATGTTCTTGATTCCAAATGGGGCTTAAATCAGGGTTTCGATTATTATTTTGATCGGTTCGATTTAAGCAAATACAAATCTATTTCACTTGGAAATGTTCAGCGCAGGGGCGATGAGGTTATAGATGAAACTATCACCTGGCTGGATCAGCACAAGCATGAAAAGTTTTTCACCTGGGTTCATCTCTATGATCCCCATACACCGTATGAACCGCCCTCACCTTTTAAAGAGAAATATCCCAATAGACCTTACGTGGGAGAAATCGCCTACACAGATTCTCAGTTAGGGAGGCTATGGAATTACCTGGAAGAGAACGGGCTTATTGATAGTACTGTTCTTGTTTTTGCTTCAGACCATGGCGAAAGTCTGGGTGAACACAGGGAAAGCACACACGGATTTTTTATTTATCAGGAAGGGATTCATGTCCCCCTTATTTTCGTCACGCCTTTTGAAAAACTACATGGGATAAGCCGGACCAATGTGGTTTCGCTCGTGGATATTATGCCTACTCTTTTTGAAATGGACGGTATTCCAATTCCACCTCAGGTACAAGGAAAAAGCCTTGTTCCTTTGTTTTTTGAAGAGAAGGAGTCAAAAAAGAATTTTGCTTATGCGGAGTCTTTTTATCCACGGTTTCATTATGGTTGGAGTGAATTGAAAAGTATCCAGGAAAAGAGGTTCAAGCTGATTATCGCTCCAGAACTTGAGTTGTATGACCTGGTCAATGACCCCGATGAACGAACCAACCTGGTTTCCACTCATCCTGAAGAAACAAGAAGACTCGTGGGAATAGCCGATCAATTCATTGAAGAATCCAGCCAGGGATCTTTTGAGCTTGACTACCGCCATATCGATGAGGAAGCCCGGCAGAAACTTGCCGCCCTGGGATACATCGGTAGTTTTGCGGATCCATCTTCCCTAGAAGGCAAGAGATTGGGCGATCCTAAGGAAAAAATCGTTGTGTTTAACCAGCTTTCAAAGGCCAAAGAAATGATGCTTAAGGAAGAATTCGAGCAGGCCACGGAGCTAATCAATAAGATTATTGAAGAGGACCCTGACATCATTGATGCTTATTTTACTCTGGGAAACTTGTATTTTAAAAAACGGGAATTCGAGAACGCTTTAAAGAGTTTCTTTCAAGTTCTCGAAAAAAAACCGAGCGATGCTTTCACTGTTATCAACATTGCCAATTCTTACATGGGTCTGGGAGAAATTGATGAGGCAGAGAAGTTTGTTTTGAGCGCCATAGATTCAATGCCTCCAGATTCGCAAGTCTATTTCATCCTTGGAAATATCAAAAATTTAAAAAAGGAATATGAAGAAGCCATTAAATATTATCAGGAATGCATGAAGCTCAATCCTTCCTCGGCTTCAGCCTTCAATGCTCTTGGGGGTATTTATGTTGTTCAAGGCAATTTGGATGAAGCAGAAAGGTATCTTCATGAGGCGTTAGAGCGCAATCCTAAGTTGAGGCATCTTCATTATAATCTCGCCCAACTTTTTGAGAAAAAGGGGAATTTACTCAGAGCGGCAGATGAGTATAAGATTGAGCTTGATTATATCCCTCATAATTTCATGGCAAGTTTCAATCTTTCTCGAGCCTACCGGCTTTTAGACGAAGTCGAGAAAGAAAAATTTTATCTTGAGAAAACCTTAGAAATAAATCCCTATTTCCCCATGAGCTATTTTTACCTTGCAAGAATTTACCTGAACCGGGGAGAAAAGTATGATGAAGCTGTTTCGTTAGTGAAGAAAGGAATAGAGCTGAAACCTGAAAAAGAGAACCTTCCCATGGGCTATTTCCTCTTAGCCGACCTCTACAACCGGCTTGGCAATCAGGCTTTATCGCTGGAGTATGCGCGAAAAGGTAAGCAATTGGCAGAATCAAAGACTCGTAACCGTTAATTCCAAATCTATTCACAAAACCATTTTATCCGTGGTAGCTTAATTTCTTCTTTCGAGCATCCCGATTATTCCAGGTAAAACAATTACAGTTGTCAAAAAACAGGCTCCCACGCCTAAGAAGAGAGCTCCTCCAAGCTGGCCGAAACCACGCCATATAGAAAAGACTAAGGAACCGAATGCAAGCATTGTTGTTAGCGAGGTAAGAAGGATTGCTTTTCCTGTACTCGAATATACTATCCGTATTTTGCCTCTTCCTTCATGTTTCCAGCTATGCAGAATATGCACTCCATAATCAATGCCGATTCCGATGATCATGGGAAGACCCATAACATTCATTATAGTCAGCTTCATGCCTATAAAATGCATAAATCCGACCATCCAGAATACTCCAAGAGCCAGGGGAATCATTGCTATCAAGGCATGGCCAGGATTTCGATAATCCACCCACAATAGAAGAAAAACAATAACCAAGGTCAATAGTACGGCATTGCGTCCATCACGGCCGATTATCTCAATCAGAGCGCGAAACACAACGGGCATTCCCGTAGCTTTGTCGCTCACTCGTTCCAAATCATCCGTAAACCTATTGAGGAACTCTGCATCCTGCCATACAT
>JAUWJP010000299.1 GCA_030607635.1 Candidatus Aminicenantota bacterium | reverse complement strand
TGTTCCAGGTGGGAAGGCCGGATCTCTTGGAGAGCTGCCGTATTTCACTCTTCCCCAGATGAACTTCCTTCAACGGCGACCGGATACCCAGCTCCTCAGCGGCTTTCGTTCCCGGCCTGAAGTCAGACGTATCCTCATAATTTGAGCCGTCCAGAATGTAGAGAATGCCCTCAACTTCTGCAATATCTTTAAGCTTCGAGAAAAGCTCCTTCTTGCAAAAGTAACATCTCTGGGGAGAGTTGTTCGTAAAATCAGAACTTTCAAGCTCTTTTGTTTCGATAACTTTATAACGAATATTAAATTTTTGAGCTAATCTTATGGCTTCTTCCCTTTCTTTCTGAGGATACGTCTCTGAGCTGGCAATAACCGCTAAAACATTTTTCCCTAAAACCTCATGGGCGGTCTTCAAAAGGAAAGCGCTGTCCACCCCACCAGAGAAAGCCACTAGAACACCTCCCATTTCTTGAAGAATATTCTTCAGTTTATCATATTTTGAAAGCGTAGCTTTGGGGATCTTTTCTATTTCTATCCGGTTTAATTTATTCATAACTATTCTCATATCTGATTAAATGTTCTTTTTAGTGCATATTTTTAGCTTAAAAGGTGGGCTTGATAAATCAAGCCCCTACAAACAATGTGGGTTTAATGAATCATATCCCTACGAGTTTTTTGACTTCCTTTACAAATTCAGGGATGATTTCGCGCTCCTTTAAGCTGCGGAATGCTTTACCTCTCTTAAACATCACACCTTTCCCTCGCCCGCAAGCTAAGCCTATGTCAGCTTCTTTAGCCTCCCCCGGTCCGTTGACCATGCAGCCCATGATCGCAACATCAAAAGTACTTTTTATCGATGAAAGATGCTTCTCGACCTCAGCAACGATTTTAATAAAATCAACCTCACACCGACCGCAGACAGGACAGGAGATGATATTAAGACCTCGGGAGCGAAGCCCGAGGCTGGAGAGGATTAAATAGCCAACACGAACCTCCTCTTCAGGAGGCGCTGTCAGAGAGACTCTAAGGGTGTCCACCAATCCCAGATTCAGAAGAAGAGCTAAGCCCACAGAAGATTTTACTGACCCGGGAACCAGACTCCCTGATTCTGTTATTCCAGCATGAAAAGGATAGTCAACTTTATCTGCTAAAAGCTTGTAGGCTTCGACTGTCCGGATAACGTCAGAAGCCTTCAGCGATATTTTGATATGAGGAAAGTCCATATCTTCCAAAATTTTCACATGTTTCAAAGCACTCTCAACCATAGCCTCTGGGCAGGCTTCCCCATACTTGCGCAGCAAACCTTTCTCCAGGGAGCCTGAATTTACCCCAATTCTTATAGGAACAGCACGATCTTTTGCAGCCCGGACAACTTCTCTGACTTTCTCCTTAGAGCCAATATTGCCCGGGTTGATGCGCAAGGCATCAGCCCCCTTTTCCAGGGAAGCCAAGGCCAGTCTATAATCAAAATGGATATCAGCCACAAGGGGAAGTGATACCTGTTTCCTTATCTCTCCGAATGCTTCGACAGCTTCGTTATCCGGAACAGCAATACGAACTACCTCACACCCTACTTTTTCCAGTTTTTTTACCTGCGCTACGGTTAGTTCGATATCCCTTGTGTCTGTTTTTGTCATTGATTGGACAACGATTGGAGCGTCTCCACCGATAGCAACCTCTCCAATTTTAATCTGTCTTGTCTTCCGCCGTTTAATAGATGTTTCCGCGTTTGGATATTGAAAATTACAGGAATTGGAGTTATCTATTTTTTTCATTATTAATAAATCCTATTTAAATCCATAAGGTGGGCTTGATGAATCAAGCCCCTACAATCAACAACTCCTTTCTCCTCTTCTCTTATCCTTGTTCCTCTAAAAGTGCGGGGTTGATGAATTAAATCCATACGATTCCTTTTATTCTTTAAAGGTAGGCTTGATGAATCAAATCCCTATAAAATTATTTCCAGAAAAGAAAACTTTCCCAACCTTTGGGAAGGTTTCTGGCGATATCATTCAGGATCACAAAGACAAACAAGAGAATGAACATAACAAATCCAATCTGCATCACAGTTTGTTTGACCTTAGCACTGAAATCTCTTCGGAATAATCCCTCCAGGCACAGGACAAGAATCTGTCCTCCATCCAACAGAGGAATAGGAAAAAGATTGACTATTCCCAGTTGGAGGCTGATGAAGGCGATAAAGCCCATCAAAGCAAAAAAACCCATGCGGAAAAAGATACGAGAGAATCTTGCTATTTCTATGGGCCCTGCGATTTGCTTTGCCGATGCTTCTCCCGTAGCCAGGTCCTTCACATAATTGACAAGAACAAAGGCGAGCTTCCAATTCTCTTTAAGGCCTCGACCTATGGCAGAGAAAAAGCCAAATTTCTTGAGCTCAGACTTCATTCCTGGCCTGAATCCTATTTGCCCGACTTTTCCATCGAGGCGAGGTGTAATATGGAAGGTTAAAATCTCTCCTTCCCTTTCGACAAGGAACTCAAGCTCCTTTCCAGGATTTTCTGCGACTACTTCCAGAAAGCGATGATAATAAATATATTCGCCGTTAATAGCCA
>JAUWJP010000007.1 GCA_030607635.1 Candidatus Aminicenantota bacterium | reverse complement strand
TCGTCATTGACAGCCACGATAAAAACATCTCCCTTTTTCCTGGCTTCCCTGAAAAGATGAATGTGGCCGCTGTGGAGAAGGTCAAAACAGCCGTTGGTAAAAACGACCTTTTTATCCTGATGCTTGAGCTGGTTTCTGATCTTCACAAGGTCAGCAAGTTTTTTAAATTTTTTATCCATCGCTGTATAAGCTTACTATTTGATCCTGATAAAAGCTAGATTAACCTGCCTCGGCAGACCAGCATAACTCGACAAACAAGTAAGACTAAAAAATAATATCTAATTTCTGGAATTTGTAAAAATTTCTTATGTTCTTAAACTGCCTTCGCATGAATTCTCCCTCGAAATATTTCTTCTGCTTCGGCTGTGTAATTTCCTCCTTTGTCATAAAGAATGAAAGGAGGAAGAATGGCCTCTTTTTCAGAAGAGAAATCGCACTCCGCCAGAAACAGGTTCGGGGGACTGTCTTGACGGGGATAGACAAAACGAATGGATTTGATCTTCAATCTGTTCCTCTCTATCGCTTGAAATAAATCATCTTTCCTTTTCGCAAGATAAACAAAATAACCCCTTCCTTCACTTTTGAGCAGTGTCGCTGTTTTTTTTAATATACCAAAAATATCACATTTCAACTCGTGCTTGGCGATAGATTTTTCCAGGGAAGAACTCAAATGACCCTCCCCCTTTTTAATATAAGGAGGATTCGAAAAGATAACATCAAACTTTTTCCCCGGATAATACTGGCGTAGATCTTCACGGATTATGGAGATTTTTCTTTCAAGATTATTGAGTTTTACATTTCGCCTGGCTATATCCGCCAAAGCTTCTTGAATCTCTACGGCTGTGATGTGTTTAAAAGGCTTAATACTCAAGAGAAGAGAAATAATGCCATTCCCGGCTCCCAGCTCTAAGATTTCATCAGAGCGCTTTGTTTGAATAAAATCAGCTAAGAGGGGAGCATCTACTGAAAACCGGTAACCCTCTCTCTTCTGCAAGGCAAGAATGCGGCCTCGATAAAAGGAATCAAGAGTCTCATCCTCGCCCTTCAGTTGGCTTCTCACTTTCATCTTCACTCAATTCAGTAAAAACAAGCACTTTCTCAGGAAGGACTTCAGCATATCCCCCTTGCACAGATACAATTTCTTCTTTTTCGGCAACCCGGTATGTGATCCTTCCTGTTCCTAGAGCCAAAAATAGTGGACGGTGGCCAGGGAGTATCCCCAAATAGCCATCCAGGCTCGGGAGGGAAAGCTCCTGGACCTCTTCATCTACTAATAACTTCCGAGGAGCAATGACTTTGAGTCGAAGAGATGATGGTAATTTCTGGGTCATGCTGATTTTAATTCCTCTGTCCGCTGGATGACTTCCTCAACATTTCCTACCATATAGAAGGCCTGCTCAGGTTTATCATCGTGTTGACCTTCTACAATCTCTTTGAATCCCTTCACGGTCTCCTCAGTAGTCACATATTTTCCAGTCCTTCCGGTAAATTCCTCTGCAACATAAAATGGCTGGGAAAGGACCCTTTGAATCTTTCGAGCACGGGCAACGATTGCCTTATCCTCTTCGGATAGTTCCTCTATGCCCAGAATGGTAATGATATCTTGAAGGTCTCTATACCTCTGAAGAATTTCTTTGACGCTCCTTGCCACCTGGTAGTGTTCCTCACCCACAACTCTTGGATCCAGTATTCGAGAATAAGAGGATAAGGGATCAACAGCAGGATAGATGCCAATTTCGGTGAGAGCCCGTGAAAGGTTCGTGGAAGCATCTAGATGAGAAAAAGTTGTGGCCGGCGCTGGATCAGTGAAGTCATCTGCAGGCACATAAATTGCCTGGACAGAAGTGATTGATCCCCTTTTAGTTGAAGTAATCCTCTCTTCTAGCTCTCCGAGTTCAGAGGCCAGGTTAGGCTGATAACCGACCGCAGAAGGCATCCTTCCCAACAGCGCTGAGACCTCTGAACCTGCCTGGACAAAACGAAAGATATTATCGATAAAGAGGAGGATATCCTGGTTCATCTCATCCCTGAAATATTCAGCAACAGAAAGAGCAGTCAATCCAACTCGGAGTCTTGCTCCGGGAGGCTCGGTCATCTGACCAAAGATGAGAGAAGTCTTATCGATGACTCCTGAGCCCTTCATCTCCAACCAGAGGTCATTTCCCTCTCTTGTTCTTTCTCCCACGCCCGCAAAAACAGAATAACCTCCGTGTTTTTTGGCTACGTTGTTGATCAGCTCCATAATGATGACGGTTTTTCCAACACCTGCTCCTCCAAAAAGGCCGACCTTTCCCCCTTTCAAAAAGGGCTGGATAAGGTCAATCACCTTGATTCCGGTCTCAAACATCTCGAGCTTGGTGCTCTGCTGCTCTAAGGATGGAGGAGGACGATGGATGGGATATTTTACTTTGGCCTCGATAGGTCCCAGATGGTCAACTGGCTCGCCTATGACATTCATCACTCGTCCCAAAGTTGCCTCCCCGACTGGAACTTGAATGGGACCCTGCAAATCAATGGCTTTCATTCCTCGAGCCAGGCCATCTGTGGGATGCATAGAAATGCACCTCACTTTATCCTCCCCAAGATGCTGCTGCACTTCAACCACAATATCTACTGGAGCAGTTGTATCTGATGCTTCTTTTTTGTGTTGATCAATCCTTATCCCAAAGTCCCTCTTGATTTCTTGAACAGATGCGGGAGTAGTATCATCGAATCTTTCACTTATGATTCGGATCGCGCTGTATATTACAGGGAGTTCAACATTCTTGAATTCGATGTCCACAACTGGACCGATAACCTGGACGACCTTCCCGATCTTTTCTTCTTTTTTTTCTTTTGCTTTAGATTTTGCTTTCGGCTTTTCTTTAGGTTTATCTTTTGTTTTTTCGGAAGTTTTCAGTTTTACTTTTGCCATGCTTCTCTCCAAATCCTCTATTTTCCTGCCAAGGCCTCGACGGCTGTCATAATTTCCAGAAGTTCGTTGGTGATTGAAGCCTGTCGAATCTTATTTAATACCAATGTTAGGTCACTTATTAAATCTTCAGCATTTTTAGTGGCATTATCCATTGCCATCATTCGAGCAGCATGTTCAGAAACTTGCGACTCAAAATAGAAATGTCTAATTTGACTCTCTATGTAAAAAGGTAAAAGACTATTGAGGATAGAACCCGCTTCTGGCTCCCAGTCTGGAGGTAAAACTTCATGCGCTTCTCCCTCAGGAGGGCTAAGAGGAAGGAGCCTGGTAACAGTTACCCGGGGAGAAAGAATCGATTTGAATTCGTTGTAGGCCACATAGACAGCATCTGTTCTGTTGAAAACATAGTGTCGCATTAAAAACTGAGCCAATTCTTTCAGGTCTTCCAACGTGAGATCTTGAACTTGTTCTGAATAAGCACGATCAACGGGAAAAGGATGCTTCCTAAAAAAACTAAAGGCTTTTTTCCCGATCAGAACCAAATTCACCTGAGAACGCTGAGCTTTCTTTTCAAAAAAGGATAAAGCTTTCTCTAATAAGTTTGTATTAAAAGCTCCGCATAAACCCTTATCAGGAGTGATCACCAAACCCTCAATCTTCTTCTCTTCTCTATCCATGATTAAAGGATGAACTTCTCTCTCAGCCCAGGAGACGACTTCGGATAGTAGATCAGGAGAATTGTGCCAGTGGGGTCGAGCCTCCAGAACAGCACGTTGCGATTTCTTGAACTTAGCCGTGGATACTGTTTTCATGGCTTGCGTGATCTGTTGGGTATTCCTGACACTTTTTATTCTTCTTCTGAGGTCGATTAGAGCTGGCATTTTTATGCTTTTCCTTCTTTAAACCTGGAATTAAACTCCTTTAAAGCTAAACTTATAGCTTCATCCATATCTGCACTAATTTCACGTTTCTCAGCGATTTTCTTCAAAAGCTTCGCTTGCTCTTTTTCAAAAAATGCATAAAGTTTTTCTTCATATTCTTTGATCTGCTCAATTTCAAACTCATCCAAAAATCCTCTGTTCCCCGCATAAATTATTAATATTTGTTTTTCGACCGGTAACGGGACATACTGACCCTGCTTTAGGACTTCAGTCAATCTTTCGCCTCTATCGAGCTGGGATTGACTCGCCTTATCCAGCTCTGTGCCAAACTGAGCAAAAGTTACCAACTCCCGGTACTGAGCTAAATCGAGGCGTAATTTTCCCGCCACTTGCTTCATGGCTTTGACCTGAGCCTTCCCTCCAACTCTTGAGACAGATATGCCCACATTGATGGCTGGCCTTATCCCGGCGTTGAACAACTCAGGTTCTAAGTAAATTTGACCGTCTGTGATCGAGATGACATTTGTCGGAATATAACCTGAAACATCTCCTGCCTGTGTTTCGATAATAGGAAGCGCAGTCAAAGAGCCCCCTCCATGCTCGTCATTATACTTGGCTGCTCTCTCAAGCAATCTTGAATGGAGGTAGAAGACATCCCCAGGATAGGCTTCTCTGCCTGGAGGCCGCCTTAAGAGGAGGGATATTTCCCTGTAGGCGGCTGCATGCTTGGAAAGGTCATCATAGATGAGAAGAGCGTGCTGCCCGTTATCCCTGAAATACTCTCCCATAGCAACACCGCTGTAAGGAGCGAGGTATTGAAGAGGCGAAGGGTCGCTGGCTGGAGAAGCCACGACTATCGAATAGTCCATCGCCCCATAATCCTCAAGCACTTTTATAACGTAAGCGATCGTGGAATTTTTCTGACCGATAGCTACATAAACACAGACGACATCCTTGCCTTTCTGATTGATGATAGTATCCATGGCAATGGCTGTCTTTCCTGTCTGACGATCTCCTATGATGAGCTCTCTCTGGCCTCTTCCTATAGGAATCATGGTATCGATGGCTTTTATTCCAGTCTGCAGAGGCTGCTTCACTGGCAAGCGGTCAACAACACCCGGCGCCAGACGTTCGACTACCATGTTGATATCGGTCTTTATTGGGCCTTTTTCATCTAATGGTTTACCCAGAGGATTCACCACTCTCCCAATCAAGGCTGGTCCAGCCGGAACCTGCACTATCCTGTGCGTGCGTTTTACCAGATCCCCTTCCTTAATAAGATGACTCTCTCCCAATAGGACAGAACCAACACTATCTTCCTCCAAATTCAGGGCTAGACCATAGATTTCTTTAGGAAATTCCAGGAGTTCACTGTACATAACCCTGTCCAGTCCATAAACCCTGGCAATTCCATCTCCAACATAAGTTACAGTCCCAACTTCTTTAATGTCGACTCCTGTCTTGTATCCCTCGATTTGGCGTTGGATAATTTTACTTATTTCATCTGCTTTAATTTCCATTTTTCCGCCTATCCTTCAGAAATTTCTTCCTTAAGTTTCATCAAATTTCCTTTTATCGAGACATCGTAAACAATGTTTTCTCTTCTTACCCAAAGTCCACCAACCAATTCAGGATCGATTCTGTACTTCAATATAACAGGTCTTTTCTCCAATAATTCTAATTTTTTTTCTAACCTTTTCCTCTGGCCATCCGTGAGGGGAACAACAGAAGCCACTTCAAAAGTATAAGTTCCCTTCTGTTCATTCCAAACCTCGGGTAAGGACTCTATGATATCGGGAAATAGTTCAAGTCGATTGTTTTCAACAAGCAGCAAAATAAACCTTGAAGCTTTTTTCCCAAAAGATTGCTTGGCCAGTACTTCTTCGGCTATCTGCGTTTTTTTTGTCGTCGGCAGGAAGGGGCTGTAAAGAGTGTCTTTCAGCTTTTGGTGCTTGCGGAGAAGCAGGGCAAAATTAGACAGCTCCTGGCTGAGGGCCGAAAACTCTGTTTCATTCTTGATAGAGTTAACTAACCCTTGAGTGTATCTTTTTACGAGAATTTGACTTTTCATAGAGTTCTTCGAGTTTTTCTATGGATTTATCTATAAGAAAAGATTGGTCTTCAGGACTCATTTTTTTCTTAATCCTCTCTTCTGCCAATGCTGAAGCCAGTTCTGCTGTGTATTGTTTGAGATCTTGGATTCCTGCACGCATCAGCATTTCAATTTCTTGTTTGGCAAAATATTTGATCCTCTCCGCTTCTTGCTGAGCGAGTTGAATAACCCTCTCCCTTTCTTTTCGGCCTTCAATCTCTGCTTCCTTCTTTAGCTTTTCTATCTCATCTTCCAGGGTTGCCAGGCGGGCGTTTGCTTCTCGAAGCTTCAGTTCGGCTTCTCTTTGGGCATCTCCTGCTTCTTTAAGGCCCTGTTCTATCTCCTGGGACCTCTTCTGGAGAAAATTCCGGATAGGTTTATAAAGAAAATAAGCCAAGCCCCCGAATAAAACGATGAAATTGACGGTTTTCCCTATAAAATCCCTAAAATTTGATGAATGTTCCTCATCTGCGGAAACCATGGAGATAAAGAGGGGCAATAAAAGCAAAACGAGGAAGATTTTTCTTCTTGAAGCTTTCATTCTAAAAGCCTCTCCTCAATTCTTTCGGCCAGTAGCATGGCTTCAGCACCTAATTCTCTCCTCAAGCTCGTGGTCTGTTTCTCTAACTTCTCTTGAGCCTTTTCAACCTGACTCCTGTACTCCGTGCTTATTTCCCCCAGCATGCGTTCTCTCTTTTTTAAAGCCTCATGCTTAAGATTATCCTTTGTCTGCTCGGAGAGAATCCTTGCGGATTTTAGCCTTTCTTCAATTTCACAGACAGTTTTTTCATAGACTTCTGTAGATTCTTGGAAGGCTTCTTGTCTTCCTTTAACTTTAGCTTCCCGTTCTTCCATGATCTTTCGCAGAGGATTAAAAAATAATCGTGAGAGGACAAAGACCATAATCCAAACTATTATAAATATGGCGATGAAGCTCGCATCAATATCGATCATTTTATAAAAAGGAAGATGAAAGAATTAGGCAAAAATTTAACATCTTTAGCCTAAAAAAGCAAGCAAATATAGGGACGTTCCTCAAAGTACAAAGCTTACAAAACGGGGAGTTAAAATGAGGGAGCGTCCCCCTTTCAACTTTCAATTTTAGAGTGGGCCGTTAGAAAACATCGCCCTTTTTTTGAATTCTCCTACTAAATAGAGAGAACCTGCAGCAAGCACACAGCCGTGGGAGCCAGCATTTCGAAGTGCCTTATCCATAGCCTGATTCATGTCTGGCTCTAAGACAATTCGATCCTGGAAGCTTTGGGCCTGTTTCTTTATCTCTTCTGGCAAGGCTGCCCTAAAGTAAGGGAATCGAGTTAAGATGATTTTTTTAGCCAGGGGGAACAGGATATCAGTTATTTTGGCAATTTCTTTATCTCGCATAATAGCAAAGACAAGGATGAGGGGAGAGGACGGAAAATCCTCGAAATATTTTTTTAATGCTCGAACCCCTTCTTCGTTGTGGGCCCCGTCCAGAATGACCAGCGGATTACGGGAGACGATTTCCAGACGGCCTTCCCATTTTGTTTTCTCTACGCCGCTCACAATCTTTTTCTTCTCCAGTCTCTTCCAGGCTTTAGAGAGCTGCTCTGAGGCAGCGATAGCCACAGCCGCGTTTTTTCCTTGGTGTTTTCCTTGAAGGGAGGGTGTGAATGAGTAATCCTCCTTGCCTTTTCTGTAGACAAAAGAATATCCTTTATCAATCTTCTGGGTGATAAAACTTCTCTTCCCGGCGAAAACTGCATGAAAGGGCGCGCGAAGCTCTTCAGCTCTCTTTTTAATGGTTTCACGGGCTTCACCTTCCTCCACTCCGCAAACAACAGGAATGCCGCCCTTCACAATTCCTGCTTTCTCAAAAGCTATCTGGCTCAGAGTTTCACCCAAAAATTTCTTATGTTCCCCTGAAATGGTGGTGATAACTGAAACAGAAGGTTCCACTACATTAGTAGCATCAAATCTACCGCCCATGCCCACCTCCAAAACAGCCATATCCACCTTTTGTTCTTCAAAATAAAGGAAAGCCAAACAGGTGAGCAACTCAAAATAGGTAGGCGGTGAAAGTAATTTTTTCGAAGCGATTAGCTGCTCAATTCTCTCCCTGAGGATTGTAAGCCACCTGCAAAAGCTCCGAGGCGGTATGAGCTTATTTCCGATTTGAATCCTTTCTTCGACTCTAACCAGATGAGGGGAAGTAAAGAGACCCACTCGAAAGTTATGGAGGATTAAAATTTGGGCAAGCATGGCACAGACAGAACCTTTCCCGTTTGTTCCTGCCACTAAAACCGAAGCGTATTTCTGGTGGGGATTGTCGAAGGAAGAAAGAACGGTACTTACATTATCCAGACCGAACTTAATGCCTAAATTTTGGATTCCTTCGAGATACCTCAGGCATTGCTCGTAGTTCATTCAGATCTGTTGAGGAAGAGATTTAAAGCTCTAATGATATAAGAGCGCATTTTTTTCCTGTTTACTACATCATCAAGCATTCCATGCTCGAGGAGAAACTCTGATCGCTGGAATCCTTTGGGCAATTTTTCTTTTATGGTTTGTTCAATAACTCGGGGTCCCGCAAATCCAATGAGCGCATTTGGCTCTGCAATATTGATATCACCTAACATGGCAAAGCTAGCTGTCACACCGCCGGTAGTAGGGTCAGCCAGGACAGAAATGAATGGAATACCAGCCTCGTTCAGATTGGCTATCGCAGAGCTTGTCTTCATAAGCTGCATCAGAGAGAGAATACCTTCCTGCATTCTTGCGCCCCCTGAACAAGACACAGTGATGAAGGGCGAACGCTCCTTAAGGGCTAACTCAGCGGCCCTGGTTATCTTTTCTCCTACCACAGAACCCATACTGCCTCCCATAAAGGCAAAGTCCATGGCTGAGATAATGACTTTAATCCCTCCCATTTTTCCTTCAGCGTTCAAAACCGCATCAGGAAGCGACGTGCGCTTTTTGTATTCCTTCAGTCTATCAGAATATTTCATGCTATCTTCAAACTGGAGAGGGTCTTGAGGAAAAATATTCTCGTCCAGGAGACTATATTGGCCATCATCAAAGATCATTGTCAGGCGCTCGGTTGCCGATAGCCTGAAGTGGAAGCTACAGACAGGGCATACTGATAGATTATCCAAGATGTCCTGCTTATACAAAATACGACGACAGTTGTTGCATCGAGTCCACAAATTAGACATGAATCTTCACTGAATATCCATCAGCCCTTTCTGGAAAATCATTTTTTCCCAAAATCCTATTTTTTCTTAAGCATCTCTGTAAGAGTCTCGATCACGGAATCTGGATCTGGAAGCCCCGGAATCTCTGAAATATCTTCCTCTACTTCTTCCCTCTCCCCGATTAGACTCAACACACGATTCACTAATTTGTCCTGATCATAAGGCTTCTCATAATAATCAGAAACACCAAAGGTACGTATAGCCTCATTCCTATACTGATGACCCTTGTAGACTGCTGTAATAATGATAACAGGAACTCTTCCCTTAGTATCCTGGTAGATCTTCTGAGCTAGGTCAAAACCATGCATTCTGGGGAGCATAGCTTCAAGGAGGACTAAATCTGGCTCATCGGCTTTAAATTTCTCGTAGGCATCAACACCGTCCATGGCTGTCATGACCTCGATTTTATGGGCTTCAAAAAGCTTGGATAGAAAATCTATGCTTTTTGTATCATAGTCGACGATAAGGATCTTTTTTCCTGCCATGGCATCTCTTCAAAAGTAAAAATTTTAGAATAAACCACTTAGATTGTCAATGAATGGTGGGATCGCCTAAGCATTTATCCAGATTATAACAATCGGTTATCCCGGATTTGGAAATGCTTCGAAGGCTATATAAAAAAGGAGGAGAACAAAGCTGTTCTCCTCCTCAATACGAAATTGTTGTCTGGGGATTACTTTTTCTTCAAATAGACATTGCCGCTAAAGGTAGAAAGCTTCACTAAAGGGCCTCCTTTGTTGACAACTCCAGATATTCTTTTCTTGCTGATTTTACCAGATACCTTGATGTCAAAATCGCTCTCGATGCTTCCGCTGAAAGTCTCTGCCTCAAGGTCAAAACCAGAATCAGCAGGCAGGGTCATCTCAATTCTCCCGCTGTGTGTATTAAGAATGTATCTCCCATCGTGATTAATTTTTCCATCATAAATAACTGTACCAGTTACCGTATTAGCATCTACAACACTGGCCTCGGAAACTTCCCTCAGCTCTATCCTGCCTGTAACCACATTTGCTTTTATCGAACCTTTGATATTGCTCGCGGTTATCCTCCCGGTTACTGTCTCCATAAACGCATCTCCTGTAATATTCTGAATGTTAATTTTTCCAGTCTCAGTTTCACAGTCCACCCCTTTATCGGCTTTTTTTACTACAATTCCTCCGGTCACTATACTAATCTTAACAGCGCCGCCGATCTTTTCGAGGTCAACACTACCTGTCACAGAATTGATCTTTGCAGATGCCTTTGCTGGTATCATCAAGCTATACTTGACGGAAACATTCAAAGATCTTCTTCTCCAGATTTTTCCTCTATCTGGGTATTCGGTCTTGATCCGAAGAGTATTGCCTTCTTTTTCAACCTCAATCTTGACCAGGCCTGCATTCTCTTTAGCCTTATCAAGAGTCGAGGCTCTAGAAATCTTAGTAGCATCAATCTTAACCTCTCCCTTATTCCAGCTTTTAATATCTATGCTTCCGGTTATGTTCTCTAAAGTAACCTTCCCATCCTTTGCCAAACTTACAGTTTTTTCGAATTTCTCTTCGTACGTCTCCTTGGCTGTTGCCCCGGCGGCATAAAATCCCATAAGGAAAAATAATCCGGCCAAAATGGCCACCCACTTTGCTGTTTTGTATGATTTCATAATAGACCTCCTATTTTAATCCTTATATTATTGTCTTGAATTCCCTTCTCGGGGAAGACGCTTGTTTTGTTTCCATCATTTCATTAAGAAAATTCATTTTTCCCCTGTAAGCGGCCAGCAAATAATTCCTGGCGTCAATATTCTCAGGATTCTGGAGAACCATATGCCGGCAGGCCATTATGGAAGAATCGATGACTTCAAGGTTGCTCTTAAAAACCTGAGCGATCTGAGGATCCATCTGCCCCTCCTGCGCAGAAATCGCCTCCCCCAAGGCCTTTATAGCCTTTTGATAATGGTGCTCTGCCTCATCCAATTTGGCAAGCGTGTATTTCTGCAGGTCACCTCTGTCCAGAAAATCCCTTTCTGTCCAATGCCGCAATCCTATTATCACCGCACCAACTATAAAAACTAAGATCACTGCCGAACTTAATGCATACTTAAGCTTTGGCAGGGAAAAAACAAGGCTAAACCAGGCTCTTTTCCGAGGCTTGAAAGCCAGGACTCTCTGCTCCTCTGGTTTCAATCCTGCCTTTATTTTAAGCCAAGTTTGGTCTGAGGGTGCGAGCTCTTCCAACTTCTTGGCATCCTCGACAATCGTCTTAAAGTCCTCTAAAAGATGCCTGCAATCCGGGCAGACAACGAGATGCTGCTCAAAGGAAGCACTTTTCCGGGCTTGAAGACTCCTGTCGATATATTCGTTTATTAATTTTCTCGCTTTAGAGCATCTCATTTTTCTCTCTCCTTAAACATGGTTTTATTTCCAAGGTACTCGCGGATCTTCATCCTCGCTTTGAAAAGCTGTGACTTGGATGTCCCCACCGAGCATCCCAACATCCGGGATATTTCCTTGTGCTTAAAGCCTTGAACGTCATGAAGGAGAAAAACACTTTTCATTTTGTCCGGCAGGCTCTGTATGGCATCATCCAACGACTTTTTCATTACCTCATCGCCAGATTTATAAGTTTCCCCCTCAATTTTTCCTTCCACATCATCTAGAGGCATCGTTCTCTGAAGTTGGCTTTTCTTTCTCCGTAAATAGCTATAACAGGTATTAATTGCTATGCGATAAATCCAGCCTACAAAAGTCTCCTCGTTCCGGATGTCTTGGAGGTGAGAAAAAACTTTGAGAAAAATATCCTGCAACAAATCTTCAGCAATTTCGCTATTATAGGTATAACGATAAACCAGGTTGAATAGGGGACGGTTAAAATGCTTATAAATAGCCTCCATAGCTTGGATGTCTCCCTCACGGCTGCGTCTAATCACGTCTTTAAGAAAAAAATGGTCTGAGAGATTTATTCCGTTAGCCAACTCTTTTTTTCCCTCAGTCATGATTCGACTCTCTGTATTGAGTTCCATTGTAGCAGAATGAGCAACACTTATTCTATACTGCGCTTCATGGATTACGGTTACTACTGGAAAAAACATCTATACTTTTCTCCTCATTTTATTATGATGAAACAGAGGTCCAGAAGGTTGCCTGCATTTTTTAAAAAAATGTCATAAGAAAGTTTTTTTTGAATATGAATATGTTATGATGTTTCGGGAGGATGCCATTATTTGTAACAGAAAGAAAAATATATAATCTAGGATCAACTCTTGAGAAAAAAATGAAAGCGTTTATTCAACTTGGCTTTGTTCTAACTTTCATCCTGTCTCAAATTTTACAATTTGGCTGCAAAACAAAAACTGCTCAACCTGGAATGCTCGAAGTTTCGGGCCTGATTGAAGCCATAGAAACAGAAATAAGATCCCAACTTCAAGGGGAGGTCAAAGAGATTTTAGTGCGAGAGGGTCAGCAGGTCAAAAAAGAAGATTTGCTCTGTCTTCTGGATAAAGAGAAGCTTACAATCCAATTAAATCAGATCCGAGCAACCCTCGAAGGATCCCGCTCAAAGTTAAAGCTTTTTCAAAAAGGGACAAAAAAGGAACTCATTGCCGTAGCTAAAAATCAACTTGAAGCGGCAGAAAAAGAACTGGAACTAGCCCAAAAAAACAAGGAGCGCATGGACATACTATTCAATGAAGGAGCTGTCTCCACCACGCAAAAAGAACAGGCTGATTTGAAACTCAAAGCAGCCCAGGAACACTACGAAAGCACGGAAGAAAATTATCAACTCGCTTTGCGGGGAAGAGAAAAAGAAGAAATTGAAATGGTCAAGGCAGAAGTCAGGAGTCTTCAGGCACAAAAAGAATTTCTGTTGAGACAGATTCAAGATACAAGAATTACATCTCCAGTCACCGGGTTCCTCGAAACAAGACATATCGAAGTCGGTGAACTGGCTCTTCCTGGAACACTTCTTTTCAGCTTGATTGATTTAAGCCGAACCTATGTTAAAGCTTATGTCCCTGAAAAATACATCGGAAAAGTAATAATCGGAAGCAAAGTCGAAGTCCTCTGCGACTCATTTCCAGATAAAGTTTTTCAAGGAAAAGTCGATTTCATCTCTGATCAAGCTGAGTTTGCTCCTAAAAACATCCAAACTAAAGAGGAAAGGCTGAAACTTGTGTTCATGATAAAATCCTATCTCGAAAATCCAGAGAGAGAGCTTAAGCCAGGAATGCCGGTGGATGTTAAAATTTCCGTTGGTCAGTAACTCAGAACCTTGGAGTGTCATTGTTGGGGTTGAAAAAAGCAAAATGTTATAGGAAAAATGATATTGATATTTTCATGAGGTTGCCCAGCCTGTTCCTAGAAAAACGAGAAGTCTTCTACGCTCCTTGCATTCATAGAACTTTTTCATGCTGGAGCTTCTCCTTTTATGCAATTTCACCGCCATTATAAACAGGTTAATGCTACAACGCTTTCATATAACCAATGATAGTTGAATAAAATGACTGCTGTCAAAATTAAGAGCCTGACGAAAAAGTTTAACCAGCTAGCTGCTATCGATAATATTAGCCTTGAGATAGATAAAGGTGAAATTATCGGACTTATCGGGCCTGATGGTGCCGGAAAAACAACTTTTCTTCGCCTCCTCGCCGGCCTGCTCAAACCCTCCTCAGGCTCAATCAATCTTGAAGGAATCGATGTTGCCAAAAATCCGCAGAAAATTAAAGAATGGATTGGCTATATGCCTCAACACTTCAGTCTTTATGGAGACTTAAATGTCTCAGAAAACCTTAAATTCTTTGCCGACCTCTAT
Organism: Candidatus Aminicenantota bacterium; assembly: GCA_030607635.1. Taxonomy (GTDB): domain Bacteria; phylum Acidobacteriota; class Aminicenantia; order Aminicenantales; family Aminicenantaceae; genus SOIV01. The sequence goes on along the minus strand of JAUWJP010000007.1, from coordinate 5,459 downwards.
GGAGTCCCATCGGATAAGTTTAAAGAACGGAAAAAAGAATTACTGCGTTTTAGCGGCCTCTCTCCTTTTGAAGATCGATTAGCCAGGAATCTCTCAGGAGGCATGCAGAAAAAATTAGTCCTTGCCTGCAACCTCTTTCATACCCCAGAAATTCTCCTCCTTGATGAGCCCACAACAGGAGTGGACCCGATCTCAAGAAAAGAGCTCTGGGATATTCTTTTTCAATTGAACAACCAGGGAACGACTCTTCTCATCACAACACCTTACATGGATTAAGCCCAAATATGCCATTAGGTTGGATTCATGTACGAAGGACGAATGTTGAGCTACAAGCCACCTCAAAGCCTGATAGAGGAAAGGAAAGAGGAAACAATAGAGCTTATAGCAGAGCATAAGCAAGTAAGAAAGCATTTAGGAAAGCTACCTGGTTTAAAAACCATCTATCCCTTTGGAGAAACTCTTCATTTAATCTTCGAATTAGGCGCAGGAGGGGAAGAGATAACAAAAGAATTTTTAGAAAAACAAGGAATTCAAATCCGCAGCTTAAAAAGAATCACTCCTTCTTTCGAGGATGCGTTTCTCGCCCTCATCGAGGAGCAAGTTGCAGCACGCACGCAAGAGGAGTTCTCTTAAAAATTGATTTGAATAATTAAAAATATGTGTTTGATAAATCAAACACCTACACAAGATGAATCGAGGTCCCTAATTAAGATGATTCAAGCTCCTATATAAGATATATCAAATGCCTTACGGAAAAAATAAGGTGGGCTTGATAAATCAAGCCCCTACAGAATATAAAAAATGTATGGAATTGATGTTAAAAATCTAACGAAAAAGTTCGGCAGATTCACTGCAGTCAATAGTATCTCCTTCGGCGTTAAAAAGGGAGAAATTTTTGGCTTTCTAGGCCCGAATGGAGCCGGAAAATCAACCACGATCCGGATGTTGTGCGGAATCCTCAGGCCTACTTCAGGAAAAGGCACTGTCGGAGGATTCAGCATTGACACCCAACCTGAAGAAATAAAAAAGATCATCGGTTATATGTCACAGCGTTTTACACTTTACGGAGATCTCACTGTTGAAGAAAATATAGATTTCTACGGTGGAATCCATGGACTCTCTCCCTCCACAAAAGAAGAAAGGGAAAAATGGGTAATAAAAATGGCAGGCTTAATAGGGAGGGAAAATTCCCTGGCCAGGGAGCTCGCAGGCGGCTGGAAACAACGCTTATCCCTCGGCTGTGCGATTCTTCATAGACCAGAGATACTGTTCCTGGACGAGCCGACGGCAAGCGTTGATCCTATCTCCCGGAGAGATTTCTGGGATTTGATTTACATATTATCGGAAGAAGGGACAACGGTTTTTGTGACATCTCATTATATGGATGAAGTTGAGCGCTGTCACCGACTCGCCATCCTCTACTCAGGAAAAATCATAGCTGACGGCTCGCCAAAAGAATTGAAGAAGAAATTCACCGGGGCCGAAGAGTCCACTCTGGAAGATGTATTCCTTTCTGCCATCAAAAGAGAAAAAAATGAGGAATAGAATCCTTCCTCTGACAAGGAAAGAAACTCTCCACATCCTCAGAGACCCTCGAAGCCTGTATCTGGCCATAGTACTGCCGGTAGTCTTACTTATCCTTTTTGGCTACGCCATAACTTTTGATGTCAGACATATCCCGGTGGGAATTATTGATCAAGATAGTTCCTTCCTTAGTCGAGATTTCATCTCTCGGGTGAAGGGAAGTGAATATCTTGATCTTGTCTATCTTTCAAATTCTTCTTCTGGCTTAGAAAGCCTCTTAGACAAAGGAAAGGTCAAAGCCATATTGATCATTCCGCATCGTTTTTCTCGAGACCTGTCCAAAGGGAAGGACGCTCCCCTCCAGCTTTTGATTGATGGAAGCGACAACAACACAGCTCAAATCGCTTTAGGCTATATTTCAGGAATAGTCCAGATTTTTTCATCAAACATCATTCTCGAAAAATTGAACAAACAGGGAGCTATTCTCCAAGCAGGCATTCTGCCAATAGATGTGAGGCCAAGAATCTGGTATAACCCAGACCTTAGCAGCACAAATTTTATCGTGCCAGGCTTGATTGCTGTAGTAATGATGATTCTTGCTGCAATGTCGACTTCTTTGACCATTGCTAGAGAATGGGAAATCGGAACAATGGAGCAGCTCATTGCCACTCCTGCTAAACCTCATGAAATTATCATCGGTAAGCTCATACCCTACTTTTTTTTAGGGATAATCCAAATCTCGCTGGTCGTCCTCGTAGGAACGCTCCTGTTTAATGTTCCTCTTAAAGGAAATATATTTTTTCTTTTTTGCGTTTCTGGAGTCTTTCTTATATGTGGCTTAGGGATAGGGGTTCTTATTTCAACCATAACACGTTCCCAACAGTTAGCTTTTATGTTCTCCGTGCTCTTCACTTTCCTCCCTTCTTTTCTCCTTTCCGGTTTTATTTTTCCTATCTCCAGTATGCCACGAATCATTCAATTTTTTACCTATCTAGTTCCGGCAAAATACTTTCTGATCGTCCTCAGAGGAATTTTTCTCAAGGGAACTGGGTTAACGATTCTCTGGCCTGAGGTTGTCTCTCTTTTTGCCTTTGCTTCACTCATCCTTCTTGCCTGTGCTAAAAGGCTTAGATTAAGTCTGGAGTAAAAATGTTCAGAACTGTTCGACATATTATTCGAAAGGAATTTATCCAAACTTTCCGTGATCGAAGGATGTTCTTTCCTATCTTTGTTGCTCCGGTCGTCCAGCTTATCCTCTTCGGGTATGCTGTCACAACAGATATAAAGCATATCTCTCTGGCAGTCCTGGATTATGACCGGACCCACGAAAGCAGGCATCTCGTCTCTTCTCTCAGCCAATCCGAGAGCTTCAATCTAGACTTTTATTTAAAGTCTTCCCAAGAAATTGATAGGCTTTTCGAGAAAGAAAAGATTAAAGCCGCCGTCGTAATTCCTCGAAAATTTGAGAGGAATTTAAAAAAAGGAGCTCAAGCCTCCCTTCAAGTCATTTTAGACGGGACAGATGCCAATTCGGCAACGATCATCATGAGCTACATCTCACAGCTCATAGCAAAACATTCAGAAAATATATTAACTAAAATCGGAGACAGGAGAGGTGTGGGAATTGTCGTTTCTCAACCGAGGGTCTGGTATAATCCGAATTTAAAAAGTTCTGTCTATATGGTTCCCGGAGTTATTTGTCTCATCCTTCTCATCACAACTCTTCTCCTCACATCAATGTCCATAACCAAAGAAAGAGAAATGGGTACTTTGGAGCAATTAATCGTTTCTCCCATAAAACCCTTGGAGTTAATCATCGGTAAGACAATGCCTTTTGTCCTTATTGGTCTTTGTGATGTTGTTTTAATCATCTCAGCCGGAAAATTAATCTTCGATGTTCCTATAAGAGGAAGTCTGCTCTTCCTTTTTGGAGTCGCCCTCCTTTTCGTCCTCACAACTCTGAGCTTAGGCCTTTTTATCTCAACCATCTCCCGCACACAACAACAGGCAATGATGACCGCTTTTTTCTTAGCCATGCCGGCCATGCTCCTCTCAGGTATTTTTTCTCCTATTGAAAACATGCCCAAAATCATTCAGTATATCACTCTCTTGAATCCGTTGAGATACTTCAGCACTGCTGTAAGAGGAATCCTCTTAAAAGGAAACGACATCTCTGTTCTATGGCCCCAGGTTCTTGCCCTTTTTATCTTTGGAATTACAGCTTCTATCTTTAGTTCTCTTCGATTCAGAAAATATCTCGAGTGAAAGCGCGGGCTGTTCTTGCGAGCGACCGAAGGGAGGGTGCTAATCCCATCCCATGTCTCTATCATCCCTAGAGAAAAAAATGAGATTATGCAGCCTGTCCCGATCAAAGCAAGGAATTTCGTTCTTCACAATGACAAACAAGAAATCATTGCGTAAATATTTTGATTTAAATTATTTATCTCATTACTTCTTTAGTCTTTAAACTAAATCTATCTCCGGAGCTTAAGATATGCATGATCATGTTAAACCCACTGATCAATCGAGATGGAGAAATTCGAATTTGCGCTTGAGCAGCATCGTAAACAATAACATTTCGCTCTCCAAAGACTTCAAAGATTTCATCAGGTGTAAAAATAATAGCCGTCGATTCATCAATCCCAATACCCAGAAGCTTCTGATTTTCAGCCACAAGGCTGATGAGGCGGTTGTGCCGTTTTCTCCTGACAAAATGCTGGTCAATGATTGCTGTTTTTATAAACCCAAAACCTCGTACGGTAACAATATTATTGGCCTGGATAGTTTCGAATTCATGACCTTCTTTAACTTCTCTTTTTTCATCGCCCGTAATCATGATCTCGCTCATCACTGCTGCTCCAGCACTTGTTCCTCCGATGACAGCTCCCTTCTCATAGATTTCCAGAAGCTTTTTGTGAATTGGGGTATCGATAAGGATATCCATAAGGCGGGATTGCACCCCACCTGAAAAGAAAACACCACCGACATCATCTAGAATTCCAATATTTTCCACCTTCAGAGCTTGCTCTCTGGTCAGTATATGATGCTCGACCTCTCGTGCTCCAAACCTTTTGAGCTGCTCCGCCTGTTCAGACCCAACTTCATCAGGCACGCTACTCGCCATAGGGAAAATAATGATTTTTCCGCTGTTAAACCTATCGGCAAGTTTTACAAATTCTTTCATCATGGTTTCGGGTCGAGAGCCACCTCCAATGATGAAAAGATAGCCTTTCGCCTCCGAAAAGGCTGGAAGAGACATGAATATATGCAAACTCAAGAACAGCATCAGCATTTTTTTCATCTTTTACCTCCTCTTTTTTTATTGAGTTATAACGAAAAATTTTTCATTGAAAGTCAGATTATAATATCTCAATCACTCTTAAAAAGGAATATTTTTTAGCTGGAAGTCTTGTTTAATCCATGTTAAAAAATGCATTATGGGAAAGTAAGGACGGTTAGCAATGAAAAAATTAAAATTCTTTGGACATTTTTTAACATTCTTAGTTTTTGGGTTCTTGGCGATTACCCTCCATCCTGCGGAGGGAGCAAGAAAAGAAAGCCTTGTGGTCAAAGGACTCTCCGAGCCTGTTGAGATCATCAAGGACCAGTGGGGAATCTCTCATATATACGCTCAGAACGAGAAAGATCTCTTCTTTGCTCAGGGATTCAACGTAGCCAGAGACAGACTCTTCCAGCTTGAAATTTGGCGGCGGCAGGCAACAGGAACCATGGCAGAAATTCAAGTCCATACAGCGCTCAAGCGTGATATCGGGTCGCATCTTCTCAAAGCGCGGGGTGACATGAAGCAGGAGATGAATCATTACCATCCCCGAGGAGAAGAAGTCATCCTTTCCTTCTTCAGAGGGATCAACGCTTATATCGACATCACCAACAAAAATTCAGACCTCCTTCCTCTTGAGTTTCCCCTCTTGGGC
>JAUWJP010000173.1 GCA_030607635.1 Candidatus Aminicenantota bacterium | reverse complement strand
TTCTACTTCTGCCGCCAAGAGCATTCCCTGGGATTCGATTCCTCGAATAACAGCAGGTTTCAGGTTGACAATGATAACGAACTTTTTTCCCACCATTTCCTCAGGGGAGTAGACATCTGCGACACCCGCTATTATAGTCCGTTTCTCGGTTCCGCTGTCGACTTCAAGTTTGAGAAGCTTATCGGTGCCTTCAACTCTTTCCGCTTTGAGAACTTCGCCAACTCTGAAATCCATTCTTTTAAATTCATCAAAAGTGACTTGTTCCATTTTTTCCTCCTTTCTTGCCGGGGAAGACTTTTTTTCCTCTTCCCTTAAAAAATCTTTAAGAGCAATTCTCGGGAAAAGGGGTTTGGGCTTTTTAATTTTTTGGCCCAACTTCAAGTTTTCAAATTTCAATTCTGAAAATGATTCTTCCTGTATAGATTCTTTTTCTCCGAGAAAGCCCCAGATTTTTTCTGATGATCCAGGCATAACAGGGAAAAGGAGATAGCTTATACCTCTAAGCGCCGCTGCTGCCTGGTAAAGAACTCTTCCCAGCCTTTTTCTCTTAGATTGATCCTTTGCTAATTTCCAAGGTTCATTAACTGCCAGATATTTGTTAACTGAGCTGATATAGGCCCAGATTTCCTCCAGAGCTTTACTTAGGGCGTAATCCTCGAAGAACTTGAGTACTTTCTTTTTAAGATTATCAAACTCCAGGCGGATTTCTTTATCAATTTTCTCCTCTTTATCTATTTCTTCGATTTTTCCGTTAAAGTAATTTTGGATCATGGTCAGAGTCCGCTGAACGAGGTTTCCCAGATCATTTGCCAGGTCAGAATTAACTCTGTGGACAAAACCTTCGTGGGATAAATTTCCATCAAGACCTATAGGAATTTCTCGAAGCAGAAAGTAACGCAAAGGATCAGGGCCAAAAGTATCTAAGATCAAATAGGGATCAAGGACATTGCCTTTTGATTTAGACATTTTTGTCTTGTCTTTGAGCCACCAACCATGGCCGATGACTGTCTGAGGAAGTGGGAAATCTGCTGCCATAAGAAAAGCAGGCCAGAAAATTGCATGGAATCTGAGGATATCTTTGCCGATGAGATGAATTGTTGCCGGCCAGAATTTCTCGAAAAGCTCCATATTCCAATCATACCCGATGCCTGTCAGGTAGTTGTGGAGTGCGTCAAACCAGACATAAATTGTATGGTCAGGATCATCCGGCACGGGAATTCCCCACTTCACTGTGGTTCGGGTAATACTTAAATCCTTAAGTCCCTGCCGCACGAAGCTTACGACCTCGTTCATCCGGCTTGGAGGCCTGACAAATGCAGGGAATTTGGCGTAGAAATCAAGAAGTGGCTTTTGGTAGGCAGAGAGCTTGAAGAAATAACACTCTTCAGAGACAACATCTGCTCGCTTACCGCAGTCAGGACAGATTTTGTACCCTTCTTTCTCAAGAGGGACATCTTCAGCCAAGAAATTTTCATCAGAAACACAATACCATCCCTTGTAAATTCCTTTGTAAATATCGCCCTTTTTCATTAATTTCCTGAAGATTTTCTGGACGCCTTTTTCGTGGAACGGTTCTGTCGTGCGAATAAAAAAGTCATAGGATATATTCAAATCTTTCCACAAGTCTTTATACCTTCCCACTACCTGGTCTGCGAGTTCTATAGGCTTTAATCCCCTCTCTGTTGCAGCCTTTTCCACTTTCTGTCCATGCTCATCGGTGCCGGTGAGAAAGAAGACTTTGTTTCCTGAAAGTTTTTGGAAGCGATTCAGTACATCTGCAATGATAGTGGTGTAGGTGTGTCCGATATGAGGGGCATCGTTTACATAATAGATGGGAGTTGTGATGTAGAAAGCTTTCTTAGACCTCTTTGCCACCGAACATTCCTCCTCTGATCAAAATCATGGCTTCTGACCGTGTTGCGCTTTTCGTACGGAAGGAACCTCTTAGAGCGGAAGTAACAGTTAAGGATTTCGGTTTTTTAGCCCCTCTCATGGACATGCACATATGCTCAGCTTCGATGACAACCATTACTCCAAGAGGCTTAAGATGTTCCGTGATGAGGTCAGCAATCTGCTTGGTTAGCCTTTCCTGGATTTGCAGCCGTCTGCAGAGAATATCAACCACGCGGGCAATTTTACTCAGCCCTACGATTCTTCCTCCTTTTGGGATATAAGCTACATGGGCGACTCCAGCAAAGGGAAGGAGATGATGCTCACACATTGAATAAAGAGGGATGTTTTTGATGAGAACCATCTCATCATGCTTTTCGCTCTGAATCGCCTGAAGTTGTTTGGCAGGATTCTCCTTTAATCCTCCCAGTATTTCCGAAAACATACGAGCAACTCTTTGAGGAGTATCTTTGAGCCCGGGGCGTTCGGGCTCTTCACCAACGCCCTCTAAGATGAGTTTAACTCCTCTTGCAATCTTCTTTAAGTCCACGTGTTTCTCCTTGGCTTTTACGGGCATTTTCAGGCCTGTTCACAAAAATCGAACGGATTTATTTTTCAATCCTTTCAAGGTTTTTCGCGCTTTTTATAAAATTCTTTAAGAACAAGCTGCATAATTTCTTTGACAGGAAGATCGCTCTTTTTTGCCAATCTCACACAATCTGAGAATTCAGGTTGAATGTTGACTTCTTTTCCCTCTTGGTAGGATATTTTTATCGCTACTTTTTCTCCAAGGATGCCAACCTTCTCGATCTTCCTTTGCAGCACACGCCTTTCTACAGGAAAGTACCTAACACCTATTGAGCTTGTTTCTTTAAAAACAGCACTGATTAGGGAATCTATCTTATCAATCTCTGCCAGAACGGTCAATTTTGTAGCCAGCCTGGCTTTTTTCATCAGGATAGGGGTAAGAAACACGTCTTGCGCGCCTAACTTAAAAGCCGTGTCAAAGAAGGCTGCCAGGACCTGAGGACTGGAATCGTCGATGTTGGCTTCGATTATGTAAACTTTTCTCTCTGCATTAAATTCCTTCTTGTTTCCATAGAAGGCTCTCAGAATGTTAGGTAGTTCACGGAAGTTACGGGTTCCAGCTCCGCAGCCGATTTTTTCATAAGATAATTCAGGCAAGGGAATAAATTTTTTGACCAATGTAGAGACAATAGCTGCTCCAGTAGGTGTGACAAGCTCTGCTTTTATCCAGGCTGAATAGACTGGGATGCCTTTCAGCAGTTCAGCCACTGCAGGGGCAGGCACGGGCAGGCGGCCGTGAGATGATTTGACCCATCCCTGACCGAGATTCAAAGGCGAGCAGTAGAATTCACTGATTTCGAGGGTTTCAGCCAGAAAACAGCAGCCCACGATATCCACGATCGCATCATCTGCTCCAGCTTCATGGAGATGGGCCTCATTGACGCTGTAGCCGTGAACTCGCGCTTCAGCTTCGAAGAGCTTCTTAAAAATGGCTGAGGCGTTCTTTTTTACAGAGGAGGAAAAGCGGCTTTTCTTTATTATATCTTCGATATCAGATCGTTTCCTCTCGACCGTTTTTTTAGCTTTCACCAGAACATCCACTTTTAATCCTCTAAGAGTAGCCCTTTTTGTTTCTTTGAGTTGAATCTCTACAGGAAGCTTTAATTCGGCCATTTTTTTTCTAAAGAGTGAGGAGGACACACCCAAATCTAACAGAGCTCCTAAGATCATATCTCCGCTCAGCCCTGCTGAAGCATCAAAATAAATATATTTCATCTAAAATTATTCCTTTTATGCCGTGGATATTTTTTTCAATTCTTCATCTATTAACGGCAAGATTTCTCCTGATTTTCCTCTTATGGAAAAATCGGCGTACAGGGAGAGAGGGGTTGGGTCAAGATTGATCTCCACAATCTTAGCCCCAGCTTTAGAGGCCTCAAACGGAAGCGAGGCAGCCGGCTGGACTACTGTCGAGGTGCCGATGACGAACATTACGTCACATTCAGAGCTTAGATGAATAGATTTCTGGAGTATGGTTGGCGAGAGAGATTCTCCAAACCAGACAACGTGAGGTCTGAGTAGGGCTCCGCAGTTAGGGCAGAGAGGGGGAATTTCCTTCAAGGGTGTATCATAGTTTTCCGTTATCGTTCCCTCCTCGGTGCAGCGCAGCTTCCAAATGTTGCCGTGGAGCTCCCAGATGTTTTTTGAGCCTGCTTTCTGATGGAGACCGTCGATATTTTGGGTGATTAGGGAAACGGTAGGAAAGGTCCCCTCCCAACGAGCAATGACCTTATGGCCAGGGTTGGGCTCCTTTTGAGCAAAAATCACCCGCCGCCAGTCATACCATTCCCAGACAAGCTTTGGATCCCGGCTGAAGGCTGTGGGAGTAGCCAGTTCTTCCGGACGATATTTTTTCCACAAGCCCTCTTCTCCCCGGAATGTGGGAATTCCAGATTCGGCTGAGATTCCGGCTCCTGTCAAGACGGCGACACGGCTTGCCTCTTGGAGGA
>JAUWJP010000242.1 GCA_030607635.1 Candidatus Aminicenantota bacterium | reverse complement strand
AAGGAGGCGGTCCATCGGAAACTCCGCCTCCATATCAATCATTATCTCTTTAATGGCTCTCAGTTGATCTTCTGTTTCCTCGTATTCAAATGTTCTCTCAAACTCAGATTGCCAGTCACCTCCAAGACTGAAGCTAAATCCCTTCATAGCCTTCCTTTGAGCATAGAGGTGCAGCAGCTCCTTGGCCATTTTCTCTATGGCCTTTTTTATCCTGGCTTTTGTCCTTTCCCAGGAAGGACTCCCCAATTTATTGAGAAGAGGCACACTCGAGCCAACTTTTGAGTATTTTTGAACAAGATTTAGGTCCTCGACAGGAACAAAGAGCTTATCTTCATCTTTATAGATTATCTCGATGAATTCACGGTTTTTTCTTTCTATCTCCATCTTCATCAAACCCATGAAAAGCCCTATTCCGTAATCTGCGTGAACAACATAATCACCTCCTTTAAGGTCCCGAAAATGGGAGAGAAAGGGCTTTGCTGGAAGACGAGAAACGATAACTTTTTCTTCTGTGAAAATATCCTTTTCAGAAAAAAAAGCTATTTTTTCTTGGGGATAGCTGAATCCATGATGAAGGCTCCCTACTAGAAGTACAACTGCTCCGTCCTCTGGGAAGACAGAAGATGTGGAGGATTCAAGATGCAGAATTTCGCTCTGAGAGAGAAGGCCGGCCATTTTCTTGCGAACGGCTGGGCTTGAAAAATAAATGAAGCATCTCTCTCTTTCTTTCTGCAACTTTTTCATATACTTCAGAAAGAAAGGAATCTTGTTTTTAAACTCGGGAACAGATTGGAAGGAGAAGGAGTATGTTTTTCTCCCTCGCTTTGGAGCGAGCTCTTGCCAATGAATCGCCTCTTCTTTTATTTGTTTCCAGAGAAGAGGAGGATAAATTTCCTCTGGAGGGAGACAAAAATTTCCACTATTTTTAAGCTCCGCGTATTGCTCCCTCAAATCCTTGATAGTTTCCTTCCATTCTTTTTCCACCTCATCAATATCATTAATAATAAACAGAGAATTTCTTAGGTAATGATTGAAAGGAACAAAATGTTCTTTATGAAGAAGGGAAAGATAGAAAAAAGAAGGGAAGAAATCCCCCCGTTTCATTCGAGCTATCTTTTCCTCCGTATCCTTCAAATGGCGGATTTCCTCTCTTCCTCTAATCTTTTCCTCCCATTCCTGGAGAAATTGAGATGAACTTGGAAACTCTCTTAGAGAGGGAAGAAGAATACGATCAATTTTACTTGCTGAACGCTGATAGGAAGGATCAAATTCTCGAATTGATGCAATCTCGTCTCCGCTGAACTCGATTCGATAAGGAAGAGGCTCCCAGGGAGAAAAGACGTCCACAACTCCCCCACGCCAGGCATATTCTCCGTGAGAATTAATTAAGTCCTCCCGCGTATAACCGTACTCATCGAGTATGTCCAGAACTCGGTCACGTCCAAAAGTCTCCCCTTTCTCTAAATTCAAAAAGAATCGTTTGAGATTTTGGGGATTGGGGAAAGGCTTGAGCAAACCGAAGATGTGGGTCACAATCAGGGAAGATGAATTATGGATTAAATCATAGAAAAACTTCATCCTCGAGGAGACCGAATCCAGGGAAGGAAAAATTTCCTGGTAAGGATTTTCTGAGAGAGAAGGCAGAGAGCTAAGGCTTAGATCAGAGGAAAGCTGGGACAAGTAAAACCGGCACTGCTCTTCAACCTCGGAAAGAGGAGATGAAGACGGCTGGATAAAAACAATTCTTTTCTTAGATTCCAGGGCCAATGTAGAGAGGAAATAGGACTTGGAGGCATCGACAAGCCCAGTGATTTTCAGAGTTTTCTCTCCCTGGTTTAGGGCTCTGAGAAGTCTTTTGAATTCCTCTGTTTCTTTCAGAAAATCCAAGCTCATATTCCTATTATACTCGACACAGCAAGCGAGATAAATGCACTAGCCTGGAAATCAGGGATCCCGAGGCACCAAAGCAGGTTGGATGGAAAATATAGACCGAAACTGGAGGCGTCTTATAGATCATACCCCCCGTGAATGCATCAAATTCTGCAGATACACTAACAGAAATAAAGGTTAGGGAATAAATGGGGACAGGCCCCATTTTCTGTATGAGAATGTCTTTTATTATAAATAAATGGGGACAGGCCCCATTTTCTGTATGAGAATGTCTTTTATTATAAAATGGGGCCTGTCCCCATTTATTTATGTCCCCATTTATTCCCTATATTCTCCACCAGTAAGAGAACTTTATGAAGATGCTGTAATTGTCCTGGCCATACCTGCCTGATCCCCCCTTCAAGTAATTACTATCAATACCAAAGAAGAACACAGTCCCCGGTCTCAGGATCCAGCTTACCAGAAAGCTTCCGTAAAATTCATTGTCTTCGTGGTAGTAATCAACGATGGCCCTCAGGGAGAGGGTTTTGGAAAACTGGTATGTTGTTCTCTGACGCACAGCATTGAAATCATAGATTTGCTCTCCTCCTCTCTCCTCCCAGAAGGTTTCTTTGTTGAAATTTACCGACATCTGAAGCCTTTTATTAGGTTTAACATTGAAAAAGAGTCCGTAAGTATTACTCCATCCAAGAAAGGGATCATCAGGATCATAAAAGATGCTATGGCCTGTCCTGAAGTAAAACCCGAACGGAAGCCAGCTAACCAGGTTGTTTTCGCCCTGAACAGTAAAAGAATTCTTATTGAAATCAATCCCTTCATACCGTTCCATGGAATCCTTGTAGGTAATATCCATCTGGCTGAATTCAGTAAACCTTAATTGAAGATTGGCCCTTGACCAGCGATCAATTAAAAGATCCCCAAAATAAGCATACCTTTGTCCTGCACTGAGTCCAAGCGAGACTTGATTCAGATATTTTTTCTCGGGATAGGCACGGAAGCGTGAGTATGCACCCAAAGTTCTGTAATCCACCCGGTTAATAAAACCAGAAGAGGCCTCAAAGTCCGGATGAATCGACATCCAGTACAATCCTCCACCCACGTATTTGGAAAAGTAAGAGAAGTCCGCATACAGGGCTGGAACGATATCCGTTTCCTGATCATCAAACTTTGTTTTGGAACCTATAGCCTGAAAAGAAAAAAAGAATTTATCTTTGAACTTGAACTGTCCATCAACACCTAAAACCCTGTTGTAAGAGCCATCAATCTCTTTATCGGCAAGGCAAAAGCCTAGATAAGACTCTTTAAAAACGTCGGCCTTGATGCGGACGATGTTGAAGAGGGCATTATCATCCCGGCTTTCTCCACCATTATGGACTTCCAAAAGACTTTCTGTGGGATTGGTATCATAAGCAGAGATAAGGCCGTATGTGAAGCGTCCGACTTTACCGGTGAGTTTTGCTCCCCCGGCAGGGTCAATGATTCTTCGCGTATAGACCATATCGATTTCTGGAAAACGAAAGATTTCCATCCCTTCAAGGAAAAAGGGTCTTTTTT
>JAUWJP010000070.1 GCA_030607635.1 Candidatus Aminicenantota bacterium | reverse complement strand
TGACTCAACGTCTCCTTTTCTTTCTTGATCAGGTTGTAAAACTCCATTATAGAACTTATAGCTGTATTCAAATGGTATCTTTTGTCAATATCATCACTGACTTTTCTTATAGTCTGGTGCATTTTTATTCTCAGTTTACTGTCTTTTTCCTCTATTCCTGTTTCTTCTCGAGGACTGCACTTCTGTTTAAACAGATCCAGATTTTCCTGTATTGTCGCCCAGAGACGATTCAGGAATCTGTAGCTCCCATCTATCCCTTCATCGTTCCAGATGAACTCTTTTTCCGGAGGAGAAGCGAAAAGAATGAAAAGCCTCAGCGAATCTGCCCCGTATTTTTCTACAATATCGTCAGGGTCGACAACATTTCCCTTTGATTTGGACATCTTGGCTCCGTCCTTGACAACCATGCCCTGGGCAAGCAAGCGAGGAAAAGGCTCATCTATTACCGTTAATCCAAAATCTCTGAAATATTTGCAGAAAAAACGAGCATAAATCAAATGAAGAATTGCATGTTCCACCCCTCCTATATAAAGATCAACGGGAAGCCAGTAATCGGCAGCTTGAGGGCTAAAAGGAAGCTTTTCTTCGCTAGGGGATGTATAACGAAAGAAATACCATGATGAATCAAAAAAAGTGTCCATGGTGTCTGTTTCCCTCCGTGCATCTCCTTTGCATTTGGGACATGTCGTCTTGACAAAGCTTTTCACTTTTTCAAGAGGAGAACCTTCTTCTCCTTTTAATTCAACATCGAGAGGGAGTACAACTGGCAAATCTTCATACGGAACTCCGACTATTCCACAGTTCTCGCAGTGGATAACTGGGATAGGGGTACCCCAATAGCGCTGCCTGGAAATGCCCCAGTCCCGAATCCGATAGAGGATGCTTTTTCTTCCGAATCTCTTTTCCTGCGCATGCTGGCCCATCTCCTCTATAGCTTCAAGAGAAGGTTTCTCAGAGAAAGGTCCGGAATTAACAACCACGCCATACTTTTCAAAAGACTCTTCCGGCTCTCCCGGAGGAGATTCCCCTTCAGGAACAATTACAACCTTTATTGGCAAGGAATATTTTTTAGCAAACTCGAAATCTCTCTGATCATGGGCAGGTACAGCCATGATCGCCCCGGTTCCGTATTCCATCAAAACATAATTGGAGATCCAAACCGGAATCGCTTCACCGCTGAAAGGATTAATGGCTTTCTTGCCTGTATCTATTCCCTCCTTTTCTACCTCTCCTGGTCCCTTCCTGAAACGGAGATTCTCTATATTCTTATCTATCCACTTCTGTAATTTTCCTCTCTGTTTTGAATCAGCGATCAACTCCTTACTTAACGGATGTTCAGGAGAAAGCGCCAAAAATGTAGCCCCATAGATTGTATCAATCCTCGTGGTAAATACATCTATTGATAGGGGAGTATCAGGAACAGGAAAAGTGATATAAGCTCCCGTACTCTTTCCGATCCAATTTTTTTGCATAAGAAGGACATGTTCAGGCCATTTTTCCAAAAGATCATGACCTGCAATAAGCTCTTCTGCATAATCTGTAATCTTCAAGAACCATTGCTCCATTTCTTTCAGCTTGATAAGAGACTCGCACCGCCAGCACCGCTCCCCGATTACCTGTTCGTTCGCTAGCACGGTTTGGCATTGGGGGCACCAGTTAACCTTGCTTTTCTTGCGGTAAGCCAAATCCCTTTCGAGCATCTTCAGGAAAATCCACTGGTTCCATTTATAATACTCGGGTAAACAGGTGTTTACTTCTCTCGACCAGTCATAGCTGAAGCCTATTCTTTTCAGCTGACTTCTCATATGGGCTATGTTGCGAAGAGTCCATTCTTGAGGATGCACTCCCTGAGTAATTGCGGCATTCTCCGCTGGCAGCCCGAGCGCATCCCATCCGATTGGATGGATCACATTGAAGCCCTTCATCATCTTATAGCGGGAAATCACATCCCCGATCGTGTAATTTCGGACCTGGCCCATGTGGATGGCCCCAGAAGGGTATGGGTACATTTCGAGGCAGTAATATTTTGATTTTTGGGGATCCTCACAAGACAGAAAAACTTCTTTTTCTTCCCAAATCTTTTGCCATTTTTTCTCAATCTTCTGGAAATTATACTCTTCCTTCATCTTTTGCATCTTCTTAAGTTATTTTCAGGAGTTAGGACAGAAGAGAAACAGCCTCTTTTTTTGTCCTTTTTTACTTTGAAATTCAATCATAAATATTAGATTTATTACCCCTAAAAGTCAAGATGATGTAGTCAGATCATGCGGAGTAATATACTCAAGGAGGTCAGGCTTTTCAAAGTTTGATCCCGCATTTACTTGATTATTGTTGGGAAATTATATATTTTTTTCATTGTCTTTCGAAAAAATTAAGTTTCTTATCTTTTAAAATGGCACTTATCGAAGTAAAAGACCTTTCTGCAGGATACGAAAACGGGTATGTTTTGGAGAATATTTCCTTCTCTTTGAAAGATGGGGAGTTCCTCTCTATTCTTGGACGAAATGGTTCAGGTAAAAGCACGTTGATAAAAGCCCTCCAAGGACTATTAAAGAATGCTTCTGGTCAAATCACGGTTGATGGTGAAGATATTTTTTCTTTAAAAGCGCGGCAGCTCGCCAAAAAAATAGCTTATGTTCCCCAGATATTCAGTTTCTCCTTTGAATTCAGTGTGATGGAAACTATTCTTATGGGAAGGTACATTCATCAAGGCCGTCTGGAAAGCATCTCTTCCTCAGACTCCAGGATGGTGGAGGAAGTCATGAGCCTCACCCAGATTGACCACCTAAAGGATAAAAAGATAGCTCATCTAAGCGGTGGTGAACGCCAGAGAGTCTTCATCGCTCGGGCATTAGCCCAGGACACGCCCTTTCTTTTTCTCGATGAACCCAGCTCCCATCTGGACATAAGCTACCAGGTAGAGATTTATCAGATACTTAAGCGCCTGCAAGAAGAGAAAGGCAAAACAATCCTCTCCACCGAGCACAACATTAACCTTGTTATTCCCTATTCTCAGAGACTCATGTTCCTAAAAGAGGGTAAAATTAGGGCCTTAGGTGAACCAGAAAAGTTGGTAACAAAAGAGAACATCAAAGAAGTTTTCGACGCAGATGTAGAAATAAGAGAAAATATCCACTCAAAGCTCCCTGAAATATCTTTAATCCCGAAAGAAGGGGAGAAGTCGTGAACTCGAAAAAAATGCTGGCAGTTTTTCTGTTATTTTCGCTTAATGCTGTTCTCTTTGGGAGCCAGCAGAAAATAATAAAGGACGATCTGGATTTCCCTTATATTTTAACTTCTCCTCCTCAAAGAATCATTTCCCTGGCTCCCAACATCACAGAGATTCTTTTTGATCTGGATTTAGGGAAAAAAGTTGTCGGGGTTACCCGCTATTGTGATTTCCCGGAGAAAGCGTTGAAGAAAGAAAAAATCGGGGGGATGATTGACCTTAATCTAGAAAGGATAATCGCCCTGAAACCTGATTTAATCATAGGCTTTCGAGGGAATCCTCTCAGAATCATCGAGCGTCTCAGACGCCTCCATCTTCCTTTGTTTGTCTTAGAAATAGGAACAAATCTTGAAACGGTATTCATCATCATCGAGAAAATAGGAACAATCACCCAAAAGGAAAAAAAGGCAGAAATCCTTGTAGAATCTCTGAAAAAAAGATACAACAAAACTCAGGCAGCGCTTCGAAATGTGCAGCATGAGCCAAGAGTCTTTCTCTCTATCCATGGCACTGGTCTCTGGACCTGCGGAAAAGCAAGTTTCCTTAACGACCTTGTCGAAAAAGCCAGGGGAGTGAATATCGCCGGAAACATACGCAGGAAATGGCTTCACTACAATCGAGAACAACTCATCCATGATAACCCTGAAGTCATCATTACTTTATCCAAATCACAAAGAGAATTCTCTAATATCAAAGATTGGATAAAAAATGAAGCTCATCTAAAGGGAATCAAAGCCGTTGAAACAGACAGAATTTATTTTCTAGATGAAAACCTCGCCACCAGGCCAGGTCCTCGCCTTATAGATGCTCTTGAAGAACTGGCTCGAATCCTCCATCCTCAATTTTTTAAGGAAGAGCGTTGAAATCAAGGACGAAAAAACTCAGGCTTCTCCTTGTTCTTCTTATCCTTCTTGTTGCAGGTTTTTTGATTTCTCTTCTTGAAGGGCCTGTTGAGACGAATTTCAATGATTTATGGAATCTTATCATCAATAACGATAGCACCTTTAGGACAATCTTCATTGACCTCAGGCTTTCCCGGGCACTTTTAGCTTTTCTGGTAGGAGCTAGCCTCTCGCTTTCCGGGGCAATCCTCCAAGGATACTTCCAAAACCCAATGGCTGGTCCGTTTGTTGTCGGCGTCTCCTCTGGAGCTTCCTTCGGGGCTGTCCTCTGCATTTATCTTGGACTAAACATACGAATCATCGGTTTCTCTCTTCAGAGTATTTTTGCCTTTGCCTCAGGATTTGCCATTGTCTCTCTTGTCTATCTCCTCTCCCAAAGAAAAGGTGTTTTTAAGGTTGAAACTCTGCTCCTGACAGGAATTGCCGCCGGGGCTCTTGCCTCAGCTCTAACGTCCTTTCTGATATTCCTAAAAGCAGACTCCTTCGAGCAGGCTGTCTTCTGGCTCCTGGGAAGCTTCGCTCTTTCTGACTGGAATCAAATAACTGCTGTCGCCCCTTACTTTTTTCTTTGTTTTATCATCGCTCAGTGGCTAGCCAAGGACATGAACCTCCTGGTTTTGGGGGATGATGTAGCCCAATCATTGGGTTGTCCGGTTAATAGCGTCAGGAAAATCTTCCTGGTTATTTCCACGTTCCTCGCTGCTTCATCTGTCTCTGTCAGCGGAATCATAGGCTTTGTCGGCCTTATTGTTCCCCATGGGATTCGTATTCTCATAGGACCTGATCACAGGCATCTCTTCCTCTTTTCCTCTCTAACAGGTGGAATCGTTCTCCTCTACTCGGATCTTCTGGCCCGCACTCTTCTCCAGGGCGAGCTACCAATCGGAATCATCACTGCAATCGTGGGTGCTCCGTTCTTCATCTATCTCCTCAGCCAGCGAAGATAGCTAAGCAAATCTTGTCTATTATCCCAGAGAAATGTTAAAATGAGGCACGCTCATGAGATTCTTTTTTGTTCGAGACTACTCGCGGAAATACAGATATTTTTCTTCTGAAACCTTCAGTCAAATCAAAATCAAGTCCTCTCGCTTAAAAGAAATCTGGGAATTGGCTAAAAAGAGGCTTATGCTCTTGCCTCAAAGAGTTCTAAGGCAAGAACAGGCTTTCGGAAGAGTCCTGAAACTAGAGGAGAAGAAAATCAAGGTTTTTCACTCAGGCCGACTGGATAAGAAAAGAATAAAAATCAAATTTTATTTCTTCCTCCAGAAACAAAGAACAAAGCACATTTTCATGCTCACCGGAGAAGCTCTGCTTCTCCCCATCAGCGGATTGGCTATTATCCTCCCTGGACCGAACGTTTTTTTTGGCTACTTGGCTCTTTTAACGTTTACACACTGGCAGGCTCTTAAAGGAATAAACCGGTTGCTAAAAAAAGAACATGAGTTTATCTCGTCTTCACTTTTTAATGATTGGGAACAGACGCTCGAATCTAAAAAAGAAGAAAGCTATAGTCAAATTCTGGGAAAAATCGAAAAAGAATACAAGCTTCAAGACATTCATAAAGTCCTTTGGAAATAGAAGGGGCTTGATAAATCGAACCTCTCCTTAAAGAACTGTAACCTTTTTTTGATGGGAACTGTAACCTTTTTTTTGTGTGTTTTCGAAAGGACAGGTCTGATCAACGATTTTGTTTTCTATCATGTAAAACGAGGCATTTAGCGCAACTCTTTTCATTTGACAAAGCATAGATTTTATTTTATCTATTAATAACTGCCAATGTCGTTAACCTTAAACCAGTTTTTATTTCTAGTGATAACAATCTGCATTGTTGTATCTGTCGCTTTCCTTGTCGCTCTCATTGTCCAGCTTCGAAAGACAGCCAAAGAGGGTGAAGAAACTCTGGTTGAAATAAGAGATCTAATCGAGAACTTGAAGGAAACAGACAAAAAAGTGAACGCAAAAATAGATGATTTAACCCCTGTGCTCGAAGCCACAAAAACAACTGCTGCCAGAATATCTGATATCGCCTGGCTCTTAACGGCAAGAGTCTTCAAACCCACTTCCAAATACTGGCCTTATTTATTTCCCATTCTTCGATTTCGTTGGCGGCACATGAAAAAAAAAGGAGGTAAAAATGTCAAACGATAGCGGCGCAAGTTTTTTTGAAATCACTTTCTCATTTCTTATGGGGACAGCTGCAGGCTTTGTCCTGGGCGTCCTTTTTGCTCCTGCAAGCGGAACAGAAACAAGGAAGAAAATCGGGGAAACAGCTGTTAAAACAGGAGAAAAAGCTAAAGAAAGTTATGAAAAAATCGCCAAAGAAGCTGAAAAGGGAATAAAGGTTGTGAAAGAAAAAACTTCTGAAGGACTCGATACTTTAAAAGATTTTGTTGAGAAGAAGCACGAAGATATCTTAAAAAGGAAAGATGAGCCCTTTAAGGAGACAGAAGGGAAAAAATAATCTCCTTTCTTGATCAACTCAGAAAAAGTTCATTCTCAACAATAATACCGATGCGTCTATAAAAAATCCATCTAATTCCATAATGGCTGAAACAGCGATAACTGAAATCAGAGCCAGAGAAATTCTAGATTCAAGGGGAAATCCTACTATAAGCACCCAGGTTTTCCTCAGTTCAGGGACGGTAGGAAAGGCAGCTGTTCCCTCTGGCGCTTCAACGGGCACGCATGAAGCGTTGGAATTAAGAGATGGAGATCTCTCTCGTTATTTTGGAAAAGGAGGCCTCAAAGCTGGCGCCAACGTTAAGGAGATCATTGCTCCTCATATTGTAGGGTTAGATGCTCTTGATCAAGAAGAGATAGCCAAGCGGCTTATTCAACTTGACGGAACTCCTTCCAAAAAAAAATTAGGGGCTAACGCAATCCTATCTGTTTCCATGGCCGCCGCTCAGGCCGCCTCACAGGCCACAAGCTTGCCTCTTTATAGCTACCTGGGGAAAAAAGAAACCTATCGGCTACCCGTTCCTCTGATCAACATCCTAAACGGCGGCTCTCATGCCGATAACAACGTTGATATTCAGGAGTTCATGATAGTTCCCACAGGAAGCCCTAACTTCTCTGAAGCCATCAGAATAAGCGCAGAAGTTTTTCATAACCTAAAAAAAATCCTCCAAAAAAAAGATTACAGCACTGCCGTTGGAGACGAGGGAGGATTTGCCCCTAACCTTAAATCCAATGAAGAAGCCCTTGAATTGATTCTTAAAAGCATCCAAAAGGCAGGCTACAGACCCGGCGAGGATATCTTTCTCGCTATTGACGTAGCTGCCTCTGAATTCTTCACCGACAAGAAATACTTCTTTAAGAAGTCGGATGGTTCGAAAAGATCATCAGATGAGATGGTTAATTTTTACGAGTCTTTGGTTCAAAAATATCCCATTATCTCCATAGAAGACGGCTTTGCAGAGGATGATTGGGAAGGCTGGAAGCTCATGACAGAAGTGCTTGGCCATAGAATCCAGATTGTAGGGGATGATATTTTTGTCACCAACCTGGAAAGGTTCAAAAAGGGAGTGGAGAAGAAGATAGGAAACTCAATCCTGATCAAGTTGAACCAAATAGGCACCCTGAGCGAGACAATAGAGACAATCAGATATGCACACGAGAAAGAATACTCCACAGTGATATCCCATCGTTCCGGAGAGACCGAGGATACTTTCATTGCAGATTTAAGTGTCGCCGTTGACTCCGGCCAGATAAAAACAGGCTCTTTGAGCCGAAGCGAAAGAGTGGCCAAGTA
>JAUWJP010000022.1 GCA_030607635.1 Candidatus Aminicenantota bacterium | reverse complement strand
TGACCTCGTTTCTTTCATTGATAACAAAATCAGGGATAAAATGAAGTACAGAAATATGGATGTTTTCGCCTTCAAGGTTTACCCTTTGCCCGACTTTCATTTCTGTTTTCCTCAAGAACGAAGGATCTTTTCTTTTTCTTACCCAAATTTCTACAGAAGTGTTTGTCCAGTTCCAGCCATAGCTGCTTTGATAAAAAACAAAGCCTTTATAGGATAGGGGATGATTAACCTCGATGACTTTGCTTAGAATTGGCTTCTCATTTTCAATAACTGTGAGGGTGCTTTTCCAATCTCTGACACTGCCGTTCGGATAGTATTCTGTTTCGAATTTATCAAGCCTCAACTTAAATTCAGCTCCAGGAATACCGCGAATATCTCTTTCTTTAAAGGTTAAATCTTTCCTGAATCCCCCAGCACCGCTGATTATGCCCCCTGTGAGAATAATAAGGATGCCGATGTGGACAACGTCAGCACCAAACCAGCCCAGAATCTTTTTTCGGGCGAGAAGAAAGGTTTTGTTTCCCCTTTCTACTTCTTTGAGATGGTAATGCCTTGAGCGAAGTTCCTTTTTCAGCTCTTTTTTAGCTGTGTCAAGACCTATGTTTTTTTTGAATTCTCCCTTAATTTTTAAGACAGTAATCTCTTTTGATTCCATTTCCAGTTTTGGATGAAATGCTTTTCTGAGTTTGGGTGAGAGGCGAGTTAAAGTACAGACTATGATATTCAGGGCAAAAAGGCAAAGAAGGGCGATGAACCACAATGACTGATAAAGCTTGGTAAGCTGGAGTTGATTGAGTAGATGTGCAAACTGTCCGTAGCGGGCCACATACTCATCTAGGCTTCTGTGCTGAGGAATAAGGCTTCCGAGCATAGAGACAAGAGTAATGATGATCAAGAGAAAAATGGCTAATTTGACTGAGTTAAAAAAATTCAACAAGGATTTCATCTGGATTTAAACTCCTGAAAATATTTATAGCTACTAATAATATAGGAATAATTAATTCATTGCAATATAGTAGATATGTTTTAGGCGAGCGGAAAAAATTCTGTTGAAAAAATTGCTAAGAACTTCTGACCTTTTTCTTTTTTCTATCCCTTCTTTCTTTCGCGGCTTCGCTCTTTTAGGATTTCTTGTGATTTTTGCGGAGTTCCTCAGCCAATGCTCTAATTTCTGTCAGATCCATCTGCATTTCACTCCACCCATACCAGAGGGCATAATCAGGATTGGCATGGAATGTTCCCTGGAATGTTCTCATCCGGTGTTCAAGAAACATAACAAAAAGTTTCTGTTCGATCGGAGTTGACGCGTCGTGGAAGGTAAGAAGATCAGGAAAAGGATAAGCATAGTCCTTCGGTTTAGCTAGGATCCCATCCTTGTACAATCTAGCTACGGTGCGGATCGCTTCTGCCATAAGATTGTCTGCTTCTTTAATCATTTGATCGCCTTTTTCCAACTCTGCTTTTGCAAAATTCACTGAGTGGCATTGGTTGCATGTCTTTATCATTTTGTCTCGTTCCTTTTGCCAATCTTCTTGGGTTAATCTGGCGACATCTGCTGCCTTTACAACATCGAGCCTGGCTGTGGGTTTTCCGTTGGGATCGCGAACTCCAAGACCTTGTAGAATTGAGACTCGGTCTGTGGCCCACTGTTTATCCTCCGGCAACGGAAGCCGCACCGCGAGGAATCCCCAGGCCGTGCTGACCTCATGATTCCCTTCCTGCATATGACATGTCTGGCATGTTGGTGCGGCCACAGATTCAGGAAGAATCTTGTTCTGTTTCAACAGATATCGAACACCATGCTTGGACGCAGAATACATCTCCCACTGGGGATGGTCAAAGCCCATATGGCAAGTCTGGCAGGCCTGGGGCTGGGTAGCTTCTTGAACGGAGAAGATATGCCTAGTATGGCAAGCATCACAAGAAGCAATGCCAAAACCTGCGCCGCTCTTCTTCAATTCTTTTATTTCTGCTTCTGTTTTCAATCCAATCTTGTGACACCCGCCGCAGCCCTTCATCCCTTCTATCAGGGCCATTGGCTGCCAATGGGCTGTTGGCATTGCCTTCAAGGCAGCCCATGCGGCTGCGTGCTTACCTTTCTTGAACTGCTCAACTCTGTCCTCATGGCAGACGGCACAAGTCTCTGGCGTGGGAATCTGTACTTTGTCAGCGTCATCCTGATCTTTATGCAGTTCGCCGTGGCATACAGAACAGTTGACCTCATTTTGACTGTGTTTGCTTATCTGCCAGTCGGAAACAATATTAGGCGTAACTTTCTTGTGACAATCCACACATTGTTGGGCATAAGCCCCAGCACAAAGAGCGATGCTCATCAGAATAATGGCAATAGATTTGTGATTCAAAGTTCCGCTCCTTATTTTTAATTTTAGGAATACAAAGTCCCTTTCAGGTTTTTCCTTATGCTAGTAAAATTTATACTATTGACAATGTCAATTGTCAAAAACCTTCTTTTCACTTAAAGTTTGATTTTTTTTGCAAGATTAGCTATTAGATATATAGAATTACTAATATAAACGCAATATCTATTTTTACAATGTCATTGCGAACCCTGAAAAGGCGTAGTAATCTCATACAATAAATTGTCATTGCGAGTGACCGAAGGGAGCGTGGCAATCTGGCAACGTCGACTCGTGAATAATCCAGGCTAATTAAGAGGTAAGGTTTAATGACGTTTAGCTTTGCTTTTTGCTTTGCCCGTAGGGGTTTTTTTGTCGGAAAGTTTTATGAGGTCCTGGAGAGTTATGCTATCGAAATAATCTTTCAAGAGATTACTGGCCTCTTTCCATATATCGTAGCTTGCACAGATGGGAATACGGTCACAATAATCAGGGTCCTCACCACAGTCGACAAGACAGCATGATCCTTCCAAAGCATGGAGGATTTCACTCACTTTGATTTCAGAAGGATGTCGGGCTAACGTATAGCCTCCCCCTGCTCCGCGGATACTTTTTACGAGCCTGCTGATCTTAAGAGGAATAACGATTTGTTCTAAATAGCGAATGGAAATATTTTCATTATCGGATACGCTTTTGAGTATGACTGCTTCATTTCCATTGTTATAATTTTGTGCAAGATTCTTCATTAGGCGAGTTCCATACCTTCCTTTTGTTGAAAGTTTTATCACGGATTGCTCCTTTTTTATGAGGTATTATAAAAATTCATCCTGATGTTAGCTTATTTAAATTTTTTTTTCAACATAAATTTATAGAATTTATAAGATTTATGCAGTTTTATATTAATATTTTAATAATTGAATTTTAATACTATTGTGAGCTGCAGAAGTAAGCGTGGTAATCTCCACTGCCCTTTTCTACGTTTTGGTCTTTACGTTTCCTGCGAAATTCTGCTAAAATTCCCAAAGATGAAAAAAACTGCGTGTGTTGCAATTTTCCTTTTCCATATAGGCCTATTAAGCTTAGTGGCTCATAAAGGAGCCCATAAAGAGGCAAATAAAACCAATAAAACGTATAATATACTTTTTTATTACGAGCGCACAGAAGGAGCACGGATAATGGGAGGAACTGCAAAAGATGAGAAGATTACCCTAGGAGATTTATTGCCTCAGGAGATCAATGGCTGGAAAGCAGAAGGGAAAGACGAAATCTATGATCCTCAGACAATTTTCGATTATATTGACGGCGCAGGGGAGGTCTACCGCTCTTACAATTTTAAACAACTCCTGGCAAGACGGTTTACCAAAGAAGGAAAACCTGACATAGTTGCTGATTTATTCGATATGGAAACTTCCAAGGATGCCTTTGGTGTTTTTACCCATGACCTTGAAGGAGAGGAGGCAGGAATCGGCCAGGGCTCGACTTACAACGGAGGTCTTCTATCCTTATGGAAGGACCGTTTCTTTGTTTCCCTTTATTCTGAGGAGGAAACAGAGGATACTAGAAAAGCTTTGTTTGCTCTGGGGGAGAAAGTGGCATCTTCCATCATAAAAGAAGGGAAGAAGCCTGACATTGTTTCTCTTATACCTTCGGAAAATCTCACTGAGAAAAGCGCCCATTATTTTCATAATCATCTGATTTTAAACTACCATTTTTATGTTTCTGATGAGAATATTCTTCTCCTTGATCAGCAAACAGAAGCTGCACTCGGGATTTACAGAGAAAACGACGAGAAAAGTTACCTTCTTGTGGTTCGCTATCCTGAGGTCAATAAAGCTTCTATGGCTTATAAAAGTTTTATGAAATCTTACATGCCTGACGCAACAGAATTAAGCTTAATCCAGACCGAGGATATGAAGTGGACGGCAGCCAAGCTTCAGCAGGATTTTATTATCATAATTTTTAATGCTCCCTCAAGATTTTTGGCAAAAGGAATAATAGAAGAACTCGAAGAGAGAATAAAGAAATATAATTGATATTTTTTTATTAAAAATAAATTTCTCACCTTTAATAAATAGAATAGGAGAAAAGAATGAAAAAGAGAGTAATCACGCGGCGTGATTTTCTTCGAGTGGCTGCCATGACTCCTTTTGCAGGAGCTTTTGCCTATGGTTTTAAAATTCCAGAAAAAATGGAGGCTGAAAGAAGAGCAAAAGTCGTTCTTATCAGAAACAAGAATGCCTTGATATCTTTTAAAAAGCCTGACCCTGTTGTTATCCAAAAAATGCTTGATGATAGCGTTACTGCGTTATTAGGAGAAGCAGATCCAATAAATGCCTGGAAGAAGTTTGTGAAGCCATCCGATATAGTCGGCATCAAGAGCAATGTCTGGGGACCAATCCCAACGACAAATGAGGTTGAACAGGCTTTGAAAAGGAGAATCATGGATGCTGGTGTCGCAGAGGATAACATCGGGATAGATGACAGGGGAGTAAGGAAAAATCCGATATTTAAAAATGCCACTGTAATCATAAATGCAAGACCTGCTCGAACCCATCACTGGGCTGGAATGGGAGGGTGTATTAAAAACCATATCATGTTTGTCCCCTTGCCGTCTGCCTATCACGGTGATTCCTGTGCAGATTTAGCTACACTCTGGTACAAGCATAATCTCAAGGAAAGGACAAAGCTGAATGTTCTTCTCATGTTAAATCCTCTCTTCCATGGCATCGGACCCCATCACTACAGCGATAAGTATGTCTGGGAATACAAGGGCATTCTGGTCAGCCAGGATCCCGTAGCCGTTGATGCCACAGGTGTTCGTATTTTACAGGCAAAGCGCCGAGAGTATTTTAACGAAGAGAGGCCTTTGCGGCCTCCGGCCAAACATGTTTATCTCGCTGATTCACGTCATAACCTGGGAGTTAGCGATTCCGACAAAATAGAGCTTATTAAGCTGGGTTGGAACGAAGGGATCCTTATTTAGATATTAGATAGATATTAAGTTTCAGCCTCTCGGCCCAAAGATTTTTGTTCCGATTCTGACGATATTGGCGCCTTCTTCTATAGCAACCTGATAAGAGTTTGTCATTCCCATGGAAAGATATTTCATCTCCAATCCAGGAAGATTAAGTGTTTTTATCCTGTCGAATAGCTTTTTCGTTTCTACAAAGTAAGGCCTGGCATCTTCTGGGTCGCCAAACATAGGGCCCATGGTCATGAAGCCTTCTATTTTTATGTTTTTAAGCTCTGATATTTCCTTGATAAAATCTTCTGCATCTTTAGGAAAAATACCGAATTTTTGTTTTTCTCTGCCGCTGTTTATCTCTATGAGAACTGGCATGATTCTTTTGTGCTGACTGCATCTTTTGTCGATTTCTTTGGAAAGCTCAGGAGAATCTACAGTCTCGATCATGTCGAATATCTCGACTGCTTTTTTAACCTTGTTTCTCTGGAGATGACCTATGAAGTGCCATTTCACTCTGTGCCCCACTGCATTAAAGGCTGCAAGAGCTTCCTGGACATAATTTTCACCGACGATTTTAACACCTGCCTGAGCAGCTCGCATAATTTCCTCGGGCGTTCTTGTTTTGGCTGCCGCTATAAGCTCAACTCCTGGGGGCAACCCCTGAAGTATTTTCTTTACATTTTCTTCAATCATGTTCTTTTTCAATTACGCTGAAAGTGCTAAACCCTATTATCTCTTGTAACAAGATTTAACCTTAATCAAATAGCTCAAAAAATTCAAGCATTCTCATGTAGAGATTTGATTCATCAAACCCACACTTTATTGAATATGGAAGGAGAATAAATGGGGCCAGGCCCCATTTTCTGCTGTTATGTCCTCAAGTTGAGAATGTCCTCTTTCTTACAAAATGTACAAAATGGGGCCTGGCCCCATTTATTCTGGGGCAAAAGCAACGTGTTTTGGAACCATGTAGTCTGAGCCTTTCTTCAATGGTCGCTGCAGCTATTTCCTAAAACCTTTGTCCTGAACATAGCAACCAGTTATCACGGAAATGGAGATGCTTATATTGAATATGAATAGATGGTGGGCGTATGTTATAATGTGCTACCATAAAAAACCGTTCCACGGCGAGCTTAATTCATGGCTGATAGAAAAAAACTTGAAAGAAAATTCCTTGCCTACAAATTCGCAGATTTCAAGTGGATTGATCCCAAAAATATTATTAGCTATACACAAAAAAGGAAAATGTTTAGCAGGGGATAATTTAATGAACATCAGAGAAAAGCTTGAGAAGATTGAAAGAGAGACTTTATCACCAAAAGCTTGCTTTAGCTCCCAGACAAGAGGGAGAGAGCGCCCTGTAACTCTTCATCCATTAAGGACCGAATTCCAGCGCGATCGGGACAGGATTATCCACTCTAAATCCTTCCGTAGATTAAAGCAAAAAACTCAGGTTTTTCTTGCTCCGTTTGGAGACCACTACAGAACTCGGTTAACCCACACCTTGGAGGTTTCTCAGATAGCCCGCACTATCACTAAAGCTCTCCGGTTGAATGAGGATTTAACCGAGGCCATTGCTTTAGGCCATGACCTGGGGCACACGCCATTCGGCCATGCAGGGGAGGAAACGTTGGCCAAACTCCTGCCGGATGGCTTTAGCCATTATGAACAGAGCCTTCGTGTGGTTGAGAAGATTGAATGGGAAGGGAAAGGATTAAACCTGACGTATGAAGTCAGGGACGGCATTTTCAAGCACTCAAAAGGTCGGGGAGAAATTCTCGATGATGAAAAGCAGAATATGCCCTTTACCCTTGAAGGTCAGGTAGCTAGAGTCTCGGATATAATTGCCTACGTCAATCATGACATCGATGATGCGAGGAGGGCTGAAGTAATAAAAGAAAAAGATATTCCTTCATATCTTATCCAAGTTTTAGGCAAATGGCATGCTTCCCGAATTGATAGAATGGTAGAGGATGTGGTCGATGCCAGTTTAAAGGCAGGTTTAGAGAAGATTGCTATAAGCAAAGAAATAAAAAAAGCCATTACTGATCTCCGCGATTTCTTGTACGAAAAGGTTTATTTCAACCCCCAAGCAAGACCTGAAATTGAAAAAGTAGAGAAAATTATTACAGATCTGTATGAATATGTTCTTAAAAATCCCGAGGATTATATAAAACCCTATCCTCAGGACGATTCTTTAGAGAAGAGAACAGGAGATTTTATTGCCGGAATGACCGACCGTTATGCCTTGGGCTTGTACGAAAAGATATTCTTCCCGCGTTCCTGGCCAGCTTTTTGAATCTCTTTCATTTTCTTTGCTTTCTTATTTCTCGATAATTTCCTTGAGATACTTTATAGTTTTCTCATTTTTGTTTTAAGCTTTACGCCTAACAGCATTTGCCTTATGATTATTAAGGAGATTTTGCAATGAAAATTATCAGCGATTCCTTAAGCTTTTCAACACGCGGATTTACCGACATGAAGGATCTTACCCAGGAGGTTTCCAAGAAGCTGTCTGAGAATAGACTCCAGAACGGAATCCTCAACCTGTTTGTTCCAGGATCAACCGGCGGTCTGACGACAATCGAGCATGAACCTGGCCTCGTTGAAGACTTCTCTGAGTTCATGGAAAAAGTAATCCCCAGCAATGTCACCTATCATCATGATGCAAAGTGGGGAGACGGAAACGGTTTTTCTCATGTCCGGGCTTCACTCGTCGGAGCATCTCTTAATGTCCCGTTTTCCAATGGCGCGCTTAATCTTGGAACATGGCAGCAGATTGTGTTTCTCGACTTCGATAACCGCTCCCGCTCCCGTATGGTCCTCCTCCAGTTTATGGGAGAGTGAGAAAAAACGAGAAAAGCAGATCATGTGTTTATAACTTACAGTTATATTTTCTAAATAATTTTAAATTTTTATAACTAAGAGTTATAATTTTGATCTGTTTGGTTCATCAGGAGAATAAGATGTTCCATTCTCAGGCGAACATGCGTGGCAAAATATTGCCCGCTTAAACTAACTTAAAAATGGCTGACATCAAAGATAAACTGGAACGACTGAAAAAAGAAAGAGAGGCTCGCACTCGCTCTAAATCCCAGCTTGTGAAAGATACCTGGAAAGAGATCCAAAAAGCCGAGGATCTATCCGTCAAGGATAAACTAGAACACCTTATCAGTCTCACCCGCCAGGAAAAACCTTCAGAACCCAAAACGCCGCCCTTCGAGCCTCTCAAAAGGGAACCCCTTCAGTTTTTCGAAAATCCGTATCCTCTGGACGTCAAATACGGAAAAGTTACCATATCTTCGGGTTTGGAGATAAAAGGAAACATTCTTACCTGTCTAAGCAAGGAAAGCGCATTTGAAAACCTTGACCTCTCCACAGCCCTCTTCATCGACCTGGAAACAACGGGACTATCCGGGGGAACAGGGGTTGTCGCTTTTCTCGTAGGTCTAGGTTTCTACAGAGATGATAAATTCTATGTAGCCCAGTTCTTCCTCGGAGAGCTTGCTGAAGAAGAAAGGATGATTCAGGAGCTTGGGCAGTTTTTTTCTCAGATGAACTTTCAATCAGTAGTAACATTTAACGGAAAATGTTTCGATATGCCCCTGCTTGAGACACGCTTTATCCTCCACAAGCAGCCTTTCATCCTCAATGAACTTCCTCATCTTGATTTTCTCTTTCCAGCCCGAAGTCTCTGGAAGCACAAGTACGAAAGCTGCCGGCTTTACCATCTTGCCCGTGAGGTCGTTGAGGCAGATCGTTCAGAAGATATTCCCTCAGCTGAGATTCCCTGGAGATATTTTGAATATCTAAACACAGGGAATTTTGAACTGATTGAGCCTATCCTCTACCATAACCAGGAGGATATTCTTTCTCTTTTAGGAGTTATAATTGTCGGCTCTTTCATCTTTTCTGAAGAGAAAGAAAAGAAATTTACAGATGCCATGGCCCTCTACGGTGCAGGGAGAGTGATGGAAAATATAGGAGAGGCCGAGAAATCCGTTCATTTCTTCAACCGGGATCTTGAGAGGGGATTATCGGATGAGTTATCTCTCGCGGCCAAGAAAAAGATTTCTTATTATTTCAAGAAAAATCAAGAGTGGAAAAGTGCTGTTTCATTATGGAAAGAGATGACCTCTTCAAATACACAATCTAAAGATCTGCTTCTCTCCTTCAGAGAACTTGCCATGTATCTCGAACACAAAGAGAAAAAATATGAGGAGGCAAGAAAAATAGCAGAAGAAGGGTATGTCCTTTCTCTCGACTTTTCCTCTTATTACGAGAAAGATTTTACCCACAGGCGGGAAAGGCTAAAGCGCAAAATCCAAAGACAAAAAGAAAAGAAAACATAAATCTGTAGAATATATAATTTTGTAGGGGCTTGATTCATCAAGCCCACCTTTTGAAAAAAATGGATACAGCCACCATTTTTGGACAGTAAGTATGGAACTTAAGGAATTCCAGGATTATCTGAATTCTCAAAGGCTAAAATTTACCCGGCCCAGGAATCTAATCTTTAAGGAAATATTTTCTTCTAAAAAGGTTCACCCTAATGCCTATGAAATCCACAAAAGGCTGAAAAGCAAAGGCCACAAAGTTTCTCTGGCTACTATTTACCGGACATTAAGCCTCCTGGTAAAGAGCGGCCTGGTGAGTGAGATTGACTTTGGAGAGAGTCACAGCCATTACGAGCCTGATGTTGTTAAGGCAGCCCACGGCCATTTAGTTTGCCTTTCTTGCGGTGAGGTTAAAGAATTTTCCCATGAGAGAATCCGAACAATACTAAACAAGGTAGGAAAAGAAAGTCACTTCATGATGGAAAAATTTTCGATCCAGGTTTTTGGCTACTGCAGAAAATGCCAGAAAAAATAACCTTTGATGTACGGGCTTGATTTATCAAGCCCGCATTTTCATAAAAAAGGAAAGGCTATTTTTTCGCATAGCCATCACCTAGAATTGTTTTGACTTCCCCTTAAACTTCATATACTTATAAATACTCAAAGGGAAGAGGTGCTCCAATGAAAGCAATGATCTTGAAAAGATTTGCACCTATTGACCAGAATCCCCTTGATCTTGTTGACCTTCCCATCCCAGAACCAGACTCTGATGAGATCCTTCTTCGTATCAAAGTCTGTGGTGTCTGCCATACAGATCTTCATACCATAGAAGGGGAACTTCCCGAGGTCAAACTTCTTATAATCCCCGGTCATCAGGTTGTAGGAGTTGTGGAAAAGGTTGGGAAAAACACTTCTCGCTTTAAAGAAGGGGACAGGCTCGGTGTTGCCTGGCTTTATTCTGCCTGCGGTAAGTGTGCGTTCTGCCGGCGGGAAAACGAGAACCTCTGTGAAAACGCCCGCTTTACCGGCTACCATGTAAATGGCGGCTACGCTGAGTACATAGTCATCCCCGAGAAATTTGCCTATCTCATTCCAGAAATATTCTCTGATGAGAAAGCCGCACCTCTCCTTTGTGCCGGAATTATCGGCTACAGAGCATTGTGCTTGAGCGAGATAAAGCCCGGCCAGCGCCTGGGCCTCTACGGGTTCGGAGCTTCTGCTCATGTTGCTATCCAGGTGGCTGTCCACTGGGGCTGTGAAGTCTATGTCTTTACCCGGAGCTAAGAACACCGCAGACTGGCCAGCAAACTCGGAGCTGTCTGGACAGGAATATCAAAAGATGAGCCTCCCACAAAAATGGACAGCTCTATCATCTTTGCTCCAGCAGGGGAACTGGTTCTCGAAGCTTTAAGAGTTCTGGATAAAGGTGGTACTCTAGCCTTGGCAGGAATTTACATGACTCCGATTCCTGAGATGGATTATGTGAAATATCTCTACCACGAGCGGACCCTTCGCAGCGTGGCCAACGCAACAAGACAGGACGGAGAGGAGCTCCTCCGGATTGCGGCTGAAATTCCCATCCGGACAACCACCCAGGTTTTTCCATTGGAAGATGCGAATAGAGTTCTCAATCTCCTCAAACCCGGCAAAATCAGCGGCGCCGCTGTCCTCAGAGTTTATGATTAAATAATATCTGTGTAAGGGCTTGAATTGTAGGGGCTTGATTTATCAAGCCCACCTTACGGCTTCTATAATATTAATTCTCTTATAAAAAATCTTAAAATCTGGCATAATAGGAAAAACATTTTCCCAGTGCGCCCGTAGCTCAGCTGGATAGAGCGTCTGACTACGAATCAGAAGGTCGGCAGTTCGAATCTGTCCGGGCGTACCAGATAACCTCTCTTATTTTCAGCAATTTACCCTGTATTGGACTTTCAATCCTAATACCGTAGTTTTCAACGTAATTCAGTCATTTTTGTGAAATATTTGTGATATAGAAGTAATTATATGATACGAAAAAACCAGGCGGCAAAAGGATAATAAGAAGCATTTGAAATGGGAAAAGCATATCCGAAAGACATCCAAAAGAAATTCAAGGCTGAAGTCATGGACATGATCGCAAAAAAGCATGCATTCTAAGCGATAGCCTCGTCACTGCAACCTTCAACACATTAAAAATAACATCCTAAAAGCTATACTTTACCCTGATATACAACTCGTCATTATCTTTTACCCTTCCAAAGGCAGTCGTGACTTTTCCCTCTATCCACCGGACGCCAAGGATAACCTCAGCGTTGTCGACAGGATAATAAGCGATTTCAGGCGAGAGAATAAGGGCATAATTATTTTTAAAGTCTTTAAAATCCTTTACCTCCACACCTCCGGAAATCGTTGGCTTCAACTTATCGTCAAATAATTTCTTCTCTATGCCAAACATAAAATAATCTTCTAAATTGTCTTTGCCTCTTTCGTGGATAAAACCATGTAGGTATTGCCCATTGATATAGATCCCATTCCTGAAGGTATAATCTGCGCCAACAACGTATTTTACATAAGGTTCATCGTCCAAAGCACTTGATTCATGGATGCCCATCCCCAGAGCAGATAAATCAGCGGTCATCATGATTTTTTCAGGGAAGAACACTGCTGCTTCGGCCCATATTCCAACATCGGAAATGGTTCCAGCCATATCTGTGC
>JAUWJP010000068.1 GCA_030607635.1 Candidatus Aminicenantota bacterium | reverse complement strand
TGTACCTATAACAGGCTATCAGGAACTTCCGTCTCCAGAGATTTTGTAGAATTGCCGTCACAGATTATGGAAAACTGGGCGTTCGAGCCTGAAGTCCTTAAGATGTATGCAAAACACTACGAAACAGGTGAAGTAATTCCTCAGGAACTGATTGATAAACTGAAAAAGGCCAGCCACTTTAACCAGGGTTTTGTGACCGTTGAGTACCTGGCAGCCTCTTTCCTCGATATGGACTGGCATACGCTGGCGGAGGCCAAAGAACTGGACGTGCATGAGTTTGAGACACAATCACTGAACAAGATAGGCCTGATTCCCGAAATTATCGTCAGGTACAAAAGTCCCTATTTCAATCACATTTTCAGCGGCGGGTATTCTTCAGGATACTACAGCTATATATGGGCTGAGGTTCTTGATGCTGATGCTTTTGAAGCATTTAAAGAAACAAGCCTTTTTGACCAAAAGACAGCACAGGCGTTCAGGAAAAACGTTATTGAAAGAGGCGGTACGGAAGACCCGATGGTCCTCTATAAACGATTCAGAGGAGCTGAACCTAAGGTTGAGTTTTTGCTGAAAAAAAGAGGCCTCAAGTAAGAGTTTTTAATAATAAAATTGTCTCTTTAAGAAAAAGAAAAGAGTATTCTGGAGGGAATGCCCGTTCCGAATACGGAAGTTAAGCTCTTTTAATAATAAATGGGGCCTGGCCCCATTTTATGGCCCCATTTTATTTAATATAGAAATAGCACGCAATACCAAAGATTGCCTTACCTAAAAAGCATACCCATCTAAACACAGGAAAAGGGAACATAAAAGGTAAAATGAACAACAAGGCCATAATTAACGCTAAAATTATTTTGCCCCTGGTATCAGCGGTTATGAAAGCGACTATAAAAATTATGAGGACTATTATATTAACAAGCTGTTCGTAAGGCATAATTAAACCTTCAAAATACGCTTATTTTTCGCGGCTATTAGTAATAATCTGTAATTTTATAATAAGTTTTCATAATTTGTGAAGCACTAATATTCTCCGTATACACTTTTCGGGCTTGATGAATCAAACCCGTACAGATTGCTCTATACATATTCCTGTCGATAACCTATATTATATAATCAGAAAGGTGGCTTTGATAAATCAAGCCCCTCCTTTTTTACATTTAGGATCAGATTGGAGTTTCGATGACCCACGCAACAACCGTAATTTGTATTCGCCATAAAGGAAAGATTGCCATGGCCGGAGACGGCCAGGTTTCAATAGGTGAGACTATTTTAAAGAAGAAAGCTAACAAAATAAGAACTCTTTTCAAAGGAAAAGTAATAGCTGGATTCGCAGGAGCCACTTCTGACGCTTTTGCCCTGTTTTCCAGGTTTGAGGGGAAACTTGAAGAATTTCGAGGTAACCTCTCCCGGGCAGCAATTGAATTGGCTAAGGACTGGCGCATGGATAAGGCGCTCCGCAGGTTGGAAGCTCTCTTAATCGTAGCTGATAAGGACAATTCTTTTCTGATTTCAGGAACAGGGGATGTTATCGAGCCTGACGACGGAATCATCGCTATAGGATCTGGAGGGCCTTTCGCCCTGGCTGCCGCTCGAGCTCTAATTAAATACACCGACATGTCCGCTAAAAAGATTGCCTTGGAAGCCATGAAGATAAGCTCTGATATTGATGTCTACACTAATAAACAGATTTCAATCGAGGAACTTTAAATGGCCATAGCTCTTCCCCAGGATTTAAGGAAACCGACCGCAAAATCGAAGGAGACAGAACTTACTCCTCGAGAGATTGTAGCCGAGTTAGATAAGTACATCATCGGCCAGGAAGCTGCCAAAAAAGCGGTGGCTATAGCCCTTCGAAACAGGTACCGCAGGAGGAAACTTCCTCCTGACCTTGCCGATGAAATTGCGCCCAAAAATATTTTAATGATCGGTCCTACCGGTATCGGGAAGACCGAGATATCCCGCAGGCTGGCCAAGCTGACTTACTCTCCTTTCCTCAAGATAGAAGCCAGCAAATTTACTGAAGTCGGTTATGTTGGAAGGGATGTAGAGTCTATGATACGAGATTTAGTGCGGATTTCTGTGGAAATGGTGAAGTCGGAAAAGAGTGAGGAAGTCAAAGAAAAAGCTCATAAAAACGTCGAAGAAAAGATATTGGACCTACTCCTTCCCCCGTTAAAAAGAAAGACAGGCGATCTTGACGAGGGAAGCCATCTCGGATTTCAGGAGACAAGGGAAAAATTTAGAAGACAGCTCAGGGACGGGCTCCTGGATGAGAGAATGGTGGAAATTGACGTTAAAGAAAAGATGGCGTCTCCTATGGAGATTTTCTCAAACTCCGGAGTTGAAGAGATAGGAATCCAGATTCAGGAAATCATCCCCGGGTTTTTAGGGGGGAAGAGTAAAAGACGAAGGATAAAAATAAAGGAAGCGCTGGACTATTTATTGGAAGATGAAGAGAAAAGATTGATAGATATGGAACAGGTATCCCGATTGGCTGTGGAGAGGGTTGAACACTCTGGAATAATCTTTCTTGATGAAGTAGACAAGATTGCCGGCCGGGAAACGGGCCGCGGTCCTGAAGTCAGCCGCGAAGGAGTCCAAAGGGACTTGCTTCCCATAATCGAAGGCACTACTGTTAATACGCGTTCCGGTTTGGTGCGAACAGACCATATTCTTTTTATCGGGGCTGGAGCTTTCCATGTTTCCTCACCCGCTGATCTTATACCTGAACTCCAGGGAAGGTTTCCGATTAGAGTAGAACTAACTTCCCTGGATAAAAAAGATTTCGTCAGGATACTGACCGAGCCAGAAAATGCTCTTATCAAGCAGTATGAGGCTCTTATGGCAACTGAAGGAGTTAATGTTGATTTTGCTGAGGATGCCATTGATGAAATTGCTGAAATTGCAGAGAAAGTCAATGAAGATGCAGAGAATATCGGAGCCCGCAGGCTTCACACAGTCATGGAGAAAGTTATGGAAGAGATATCTTTTAAGGCTCCAAATATAAAAAAGAAAAAAATTCCAATCGACAGGAAATACGTTCAAAGCCAGCTCAAAGATATTTTAGAAGATCAAGATCTGAGCCGGTTCATTCTTTAATGAAGAGATTCTCTCTTTTTCTTGTTCCTTTGTTTCTTTTGTTCACCTTTGTTTTTTGTGGAAAAAAGGGACCCATTCTTCCCCCCGTGAAAAAAATTCCCCAAAAAGTTGAAGTTTTTGAGATAGCCCAGAGAGGGGAGAAGCTCATCCTTGAGTGGGAAAATCCTGCAGCCTATATAGACGGAAGTTCTCTATCTGACATTGCTGAAATCGAGATCTGGTATGTCGAACAAGAGAGAAAGGATGCTGAAAAAAAATCTGGAGGGGATAAGAAAGTTACTTTGGCAGAGTTTGAAAGAATAGCCAGGCTCGCCGTTTCGATAAAAAAGGAAAGATTTTCTGCATATCGAGCAAAGGGAAGTGAGGCTCCAGGCAAATTCCGCTATTTTTATGAATTGACAGGAAAAGACTTTACTCCGAAAAACCTTACATTTGGGCTCAGAGTAAAGGATAGGAAAAAAAGGAAGTCAGCGTTTTCTGGTCTGCTTTCAATTGAGCCCAAAATTATTTCGCTCCCTCCTGCAGGGATCAAGGCGACTGTTTTTAAGGATCGAATCGAGATTACATGGAATCCGGCAGAAAAGAACATAGACCAATCTTCACCCCCTCATTTCAAAGGCTATAACATTTACAAGCTGAACGAAGCGGGCTTAGCCTATCGCCTTAATTCTCAACTCGTAAAAGAGAGAAAATACGGCGATAAAGATATTCTCCTTGGAGAAGTTTATCGCTATTTTCTGAGAGCAGTTATTTCAGATTCCCCGCCTTTATCAGAAAGCGATAATTCTGAGGTGATAGAAGTTTTGGCCAAGGACACCTTTGCTCCTGCTGTTCCTTCTGGTTTGGTATCTATTACCACAGAGGATTTCATATCTATTAGTTGGGATGCCAATCTTGAGAAAGATTTAGCCGGATACAGAGTGTGGCGGAAGATGGAAGGGGAGGATAAATATATCTCGTTAACTCCCCTGCCAATTCAAGGAAATGCCTTTAACGATACGAGTGTTGAAAAGAATAAGAGATATTATTATGCTATTACGGCTCAGGATAAATCCGGGAATGAAAGCCCAAAATCAGAGAGTGTCTCTCAGGCCATAAAGGGAGGATTCTTATGAAAATTTATCGATACACACACAGAAACAAAGCTTACTGGGGAGCATTAAAAGAAGACGTTCTTTTTGAGATAAAAGGCTCGGTATTCAGGAAATTTGAAACCAAGCAAGAAGGGATTCCAATCAGTGAAGTGATCCTGCTTCCTCCTGCCGAGCCTACTAAAATTGTTGCAGTCGGAGCTAACTACAAAAATCATACCAGGGAAATGGGAAGGTCTGTCCCGGAAGAGCCACTGATTTTCCTTAAACCTCCCTCAGCGGTTGTGGGTCCCAATGATATTATCGTCTATCCGAAGATGGCCAAGAGAGTCGATTATGAAGGAGAACTGGCTTTGGTAATTAAGAAAGAAGCCAAGCTCCTCAGCGATAATGACAAGATAGAGGATTATATCCTGGGTTACACTTGCTTTAATGATGTCACAGCTCGAGATCTTCAGCAAAAGGACGGTCAATTCACAAGGGCCAAGTCTTTCGATACATTTGCCGCTGTCGGGCCTTGCGTTGCTACCGATGTCGATCCCTCCCAGATGAAACTCAAGACTTTCTTGAACGGAAAGCTAAGGCAGTCATCCAATCTAAATAATTTAATTTTCTCTATTCCCTTTCTGGTTAGGTTCATATCCAGGATTATGACTCTTACTCCGGGAGACATTATCACTACGGGAACTCCGGCTGGAATAGGCCCTATGTCTCCAGGTGATAGGGTTGACGTCCAGATTGAAGGAATAGGAACTCTTTCCAACACTGTCATGAAAGTAAAATCGTAGGGTCTTGATATATCTTGTGTAAAAACGGGGTCAGACTTGCAAAACTTGAGTAATTGCGGTCATGCCTTTTTTTTAATTGTAAGGGCTTGATTTATTGTAGGGATTTGATTCATCAAACCCGCCGGTTTCCTATGTAGGGGCTTGATTTATCAAGCCCACCTTTTAAAATATATTCAATAATTTATAGCTAACGCATGAGCGTGAATCATCAAACCCGCACTTATAGAAGGTGCTTGATAGGCAAGTTGCTTTTTCACTTTTTTCTGGTTACACTTTTCTCACCAGTTATATAATAATGAGCAGATGAGATGGAAAAGAAGAGATGAACGGATTTCACTGAATAGACCACTTTCTTTCTCCGGCTCATATTACTTTGATTAGAAGGAGGTTTAAATGCAAATTTTTTTGGACACGGCTGATTTAGATCAAATTAAGGAGGCAGCACGTTGGGGAATATTAGACGGGGCCACAACCAATCCTACTCTGGTCTCCAAAGAGAATTTAAAGTTTGAGGATTTAATAAAGAAAATCTGCAAAATTGTTCCGGGCCCTGTGAGTGTTGAATGTGTTTCGACAAAGTCTAAAGATATCATTAAAGAAGCGAGAGGCTTGGCCAAGCTAGCCGACAATGTAGTCGTGAAGATACCGATCTGTGTGGAAGGTCTTAAGGCGATTAAAGTTGTATCGGGGGAAGGAATCAAGGTTAATACAACCTTAATATTTTCTCCAAACCAGGCTCTTCTGGCAGCTAAAGCAGGAGCAAGATTTGTAAGCCCTTTTGTTGGCCGTCTTGATGATATTTCTCACCAAGGGATGGACTTGGTGGATGAAATAGTAACCATATTTAATAATTATGGGTTTGAGACAGAAGTGATCGTGGCCAGCATAAGGCATCCCCTTCACGTTTTGGAGACCGCCTTAATGGGAGCAGACATTGCCACCGTTCCCTTTGCTGTTTTGGAGAAAATGGTGAAGCATCCCTTGACCGATATCGGGATTGAAAATTTCTTAAAAGATTGGAGTAAAGTCAAACGCTAGCTAATAAATAACCAATCGAGAGAGAATAAAATGACTATCGAAAAAAAGTTAGAGGAGCTAAAAGAAAAAACAAAGGCAGCTGAATTGGGAGGGGGCAAACAGAGGATAGAAAAACAGCATCAGGCCGGGAAACTTACTGCTCTGGAGAGAATAAAACTACTTCTGGATGAAGGTTCCTTCCAGGAAATGGATAAGCTTGTAGTGCATCAAAGTCGTGATTTCGGGATGGAAAAAAAGAGAATTTATGGGGATGGAGTTGTAACTGGTTATGGCACCATTGATGGGCGGAGGGTGTTTATTTTTGCCCAGGATTTCACTGTATTCGGAGGTTCTTTGAGTGGGGCAAATGCAGCAAAAATCGTGAAAATTATGGACTTAGCCCTCAAAGGAGGCGTTCCTATCATTGGCCTTAATGATTCTGGAGGTGCTCGCATTCAGGAAGGTGTGGCAAGCTTAGGAGGATATGCCGATATCTTTTTAAGGAATGTTCTTGCCTCTGGGGTCATTCCCCAGATCTCAGCTATCATGGGACCTTGTGCGGGAGGCGCTGTCTATTCACCAGCCATAACCGATTTTATTATCATGACAAGAGATATCAGCAATATGTTCATCACAGGGCCGGATGTGATTAAGGCAGTGACCCAAGAAGATGTTACCATGGAAGAATTAGGAGGAGCAGACACCCACAACGCAATAAGCGGTGTTGCTCATTTTGCGGCTGATGATGAGAATCATACACTGGCTTTGATCCGAGAGCTTATCTCTTTTATCCCTGATAACAACATGGAAGATCCTCCCTTGAAGGAAACATCTGATCCTTCAGACAGGACAGATGAGGAGCTAAATTTTTTGGTTCCTGATGATCCCAATAAGCCCTATGATATTAGGAAGATCATAAGCGAAGTTTTGGATGACAAGTATTTCTTCGAGGTTCAAGCTCATTATGCCAAAAACATAGTGATTGGTTACGGCCGTCTGGGGGGAAGACCGGTAGCACTCGTTGCCAATCAGCCAGATTATCTGGCCGGTGCTCTGGATATCAATGCCTCGGATAAGGGAGCTAGATTTATTCGTTTCTCTGACGCCTTCAACATACCCCTAATCACATTTGAAGATGTACCTGGATTTTTGCCCGGTGTTGCCCAGGAACACGGCGGAATAATCCGTCATGGAGCAAAACTCCTCTATGCTTTTGCCGAGGCTACAGTGCCAAAGATAACTGTCATAACCCGTAAGGCTTATGGAGGAGCCTATTGCGTTATGGCTTCCAAGCATATTAGAGCAGATATAAATTATGCTTACCCTACTGCTGAAATAGCCGTCATGGGTCCGGAAGGCGCTGTTGATATCGTTTACAAGCACGAGCTGGATAAAACAAAAGATTGGGCGAAGCAAAGAGAGCCAAAAGTGGAGGAGTTCAGGCAGAAGTTTGCCAATCCTTACATTGCCTGT
Organism: Candidatus Aminicenantota bacterium; assembly: GCA_030607635.1. Taxonomy (GTDB): domain Bacteria; phylum Acidobacteriota; class Aminicenantia; order Aminicenantales; family Aminicenantaceae; genus SOIV01. The sequence goes on along the minus strand of JAUWJP010000068.1, from coordinate 464 downwards.
GAGATGGGCTATCTCGATGAAATTATCGAGCCGAAATTTACGAGGCCAAAACTCATTGCTGCCTTGGAGATTTTAGAAAACAAGAGGGATAAGAATCCTCCCAAAAAGCATGGAAACATTCCACTATAAATATGTAGGGGCTTGATTCATCAAGCCCACACTTTGATAAATTGAAATAATAGGATGACCGGAAAAAGAGAAAAATTGCTGTAGGGGCTTGATTCATCAAGCCCACCTTTTACAATATATGTAATGATTTGCAGGAAATGTAGGGATTTGATTCATTAAACAGACATACAAGTTGATATGGAAGAGAACGTCATTACGAGCGACCGAAGGGAGCGTGGCAATCTCATCTCTTTTTTAAAAAAGAGAGCAATATAAAAAACCAGAAAGGCAGGAAACGAGAGAAGAGAAAAATGGCCAAAATGTTCAAGAGAGTATTGATTGCCAACAGAGGTGAG
>JAUWJP010000225.1 GCA_030607635.1 Candidatus Aminicenantota bacterium | reverse complement strand
CTCCTCATACTTAAAGCATGACTTAGTAGAAGCTTCCAGAATCAGATTTAGAGCATCCTGATTCTCAGCTATTAAATCACGCAGTCGTTCCTTTTTTTCTTCGCTTAGCGGATTGTCTTCAAAAATATCCCCGATAACTTGAGTTAAAGACGCTCTTTTTTCTCCGACGATGGAAAGCATGGCTTCTGCTGTTTTCCAGGCTAGAGCAGCATTATCCCTGGGATCGCATTCTGGCTCGATGTCTTTTAAGGTTAAAGGAATCCCCTCTGACTTCATTTTTTCTAAGAATCTTTCCAATTCTTTTCCGCTTGAATAGTTGAAGATAGCCCGTATGACCAGTCCTAAAGCTACAAAAGCCACCAAGGCAATCCCAACCCACGCCAAAATTTTTTTAAGTCTATTTCTCATTGGTTTGCTCCTTGAGTATTTCAATGATATTCTGATAGCTTTCGAGTTTAGCCGATTTTTTTTCAGTCTTATAATGCCGGATCAACCATTGATTTAGGTTTTTGTCATATTCAATTTCAAAAAGCTCTGCTGCAATTTCTTGCAAGTCCTTCTCTATCAAGACTTCGGAGGTTTGGGAGCCATCCATCATGGCCGCAAGATGCTTGTTTTCACTATTTGTAATCACTGTGTCAAAGACAAGAGCCATCACTCCCAAGACACCGCATATGAAAAGTGCCTTCTGGAGTACGTGTATGATCACCTGAATGTTTCTCTGTTTCTGGTATGCAGTCGACAGAATTTTCTCTCTGAATTCCGGTGGCAGTGGTTTTGGAGAAAGCCTCTCCAAAAGAATTTGGATTTTATCCAGATCCCTCATGTTGTCCCTCCAATAATATGCGAAGCTTCTTCATCCCGTAGCGGAACCGGCTTGTCGTTGTATTGATGGAAATGCCACACACAGAGGCGATCTCCTTAAAGGTCAGATCTTCAAAAAATTTCAAGACTATGACTTCCCTCTGCTCTTCAGGGATTTGAGTCAGGGCTTTTGCTGTCTGATTCAAAGCTTCATTTTCGAGCCCTATTAGATTGTCCTGGATGACTTCCGAAAGCTTTTCTACTGAGTGGTATCTCTCAGGATTTCTTTTTCTGTTTTTCAGGAAGCGAATAGCCTCATTTCTTGCTACTCTGAACACATAGGCTGAGGGATTTTGAATAAACCGAAATCGCACCCTGTATCGGGCAAGTCGACAAAATACTTCCTGGAGAACATCTTCTGCATCCAAGGGAGAACATAACTTGATTGTCAAGTAATTGAACAATTTTTCACCTATACTATCGAAAATCTTTTCTAAGTGCATGCCAATCTTCAATCCAGATTGCCACCATTCTACCACACAGTAAAACTAAGTTTTCCTCTCCATTTATATAGACCTTAAAGCCCATTATTTTTGTCTAATTTGATAAAAGTTTTTATGAAATGTAATAAATTGAGGAGAATATCCCTTTGTCTTTTTCAATCCAGGGAAGCCATAGCATTTAGGGTCTTTGGCTTCCAGTTGGCTCATTTCCCTTTTTTCTCTTTTATAATTTAGTTCTTCTGTTTTTTTAAATTCGAATTTGTCTGTATGACAGTCATAAAATGTTCTTCAGTATACTATTGTCTTACTGCCTTCCTCCCAAGAAGTTTGAACCAGTCGGATTGCCCAGACCTCGATATCCCTGACTACGCCATTATCATCGAGAATACGTTTTGACGATTTACATACGGTATTAGCCCAAGCTCGTGCTTGGTCAAGAGTTACTGGGTGAAATAAGAGGTACATCCAGATGCGATACGTTGAGCCATCATCCTTAACTCCTGGAATTGAAATGTATTTAGCAAAAGGCTCGTTGTCGAAAGATTCGTCGCTGGGAATAGCTTTGATTTCCTGCTCAACTTTAGACGGCGTTTCCTTCTCCTCAGGTTGTAAGCATAGAAGAGATAGAAGTAGCAATAACAGTCCTAAAACTAAAATCTTGGCTTTCATTTATTCCTCTTTTCCTGAGAATTTCCCTTGTCTCAATCGTCTTTCATTTATGAGGCGCTAAATCCGGCTCAGCCGTCTTCTTTCAAACCGGGAGGCCAAGTTAAATCCTAGTTTCCGCTCGCCTTAAAAGGCTTCATTTTAAATGTAGGCTCGTATGCACAAAAAATATTGACTATTTCAATCTCAAAACCAGCGGCAATCCTCTTTTCTTATGTAGATTGATATTTTTGCTCTTTATATTTTAAGAATTTTCCACTCGGACAAGTTGTTTGGATCGTATTTATACTCCGCTTGATCGTTGTATCTCCATGTTCCGTTAACAAGGATTACAATTCCTCCCCAGATATTCTTCCCTTTGCTTTTTTGTTTTTTAATATACTTCTGTAAACCTTCTGCCCGATATTTAGCATCCTTTGCAGTCATGCCGCTCTTTGTATCAAATAATCCAATCTTGCCATCCTTGAATATCACAATGAAATCCACATAAAAAGCTCTCTCGTTTCCATTTTCTTTATATAATACTGCAAAATATTTAATTTCGCCCTCCCCATTCTTGAACCACCACTTCATTTTGTCAGATTTATCTAATAGTTCCATAAATTCTATCTCTGGCTTGCTCGGCTTCCTCGCATATAAAGGTTTCATAATTGATTTGGGATGTGATGACTTTGTGTACAAACTATTATAGTTGATTATTATAGGAACTTCCCATTTCGGAACTTCTACTTTTTCTCTTTTCTCACTTAATTCCTTGACAACTTCGGTGAAGTATCTTTCTTTTGCTAAATTAATTGCATCCGCAAATGCCTGTACGTTTTCCTTTCCTAAAACAATCTTCTGTACCTTTGGATCGTATTTTTTCAGCTTGAATTCATTACTAAAGAACTGATAAATAGCAGATTTCATCCTGTCGCTTGAATCAACAGGGGCATAAGGAGAGCAATTCTGAGTAATAAAGGAATCAAATCTTCTTTGCACTTCATGGTCATTCAATGCAATATCCACGGTCCCTTTACGTTCAATTTCTCCTTTTTTGTCAACGTCGATAATTTTTCCGTCTGCGATAATGGGGCTCGTTATCTTTGATGGCTTAGTACTAACCTTGCTATTGAGTTTTTGTTTTTGAGCCACATTCAAAAATATTTTGATAAACTCACCTGATAATCTCGTTCTTTCTCTTTGCCTTTTCAGGTATATCGAATGCAAGGAAACATCATTGTATATTTCGTTATTTCTCTTTGCTTCATAGACAGTAACATAATCCTTGGCATATTCTTCCGTTATCTCTATATTTGCCAGGTTAGTGAAAACGAATCCTTTATTTAATTCAGGCTCCTTCAAGTAATATTCCAGCTCCGGCATTCTCATTATCCTGCCTATTGTTTGAATCGTAAAAACAAAGCTCTTCGATTCCCGAAAGATAACAAGAATAGATGCCCTGGGACAATCCCAGCCCAATGCTATTGCCTGTTTGAAGATCAATACTTCAACTTCATTATCATCTTTTTCGATATTTGCCAATGTGTCTGATTTATCTTCAGATAACCATACAGCTAATTTCCCATTTTCTTCAGTGATATTGAATTTTTCCTTCAATATCTTCAAAACAACTTCTTTCTTATCCGTCATATCGCTTTTTTTATCTGGAAGCTGAAT
>JAUWJP010000144.1 GCA_030607635.1 Candidatus Aminicenantota bacterium | reverse complement strand
GGAAATTACACAGCCGAAGCAGAAGAAATATTTCGAGGGAGAATTCATGCTAAGGCAGGTTAATCTAGCTTTTATAAGGAGCAAATAGTAAGCTTATACAGCGATGGATAAAAAATTTAAAAACCTTGCTGACCTTGTGAAGATCAGAAATCAGTTCAAACAGCAGGATAAGAAAGTCGTTTTTACCAACGGTTGCTTTGACCTTCTCCACAGCGGCCACATTCATCTTTTCAGGGAAGCCAGGAAAAAGGGAGATGTTTTTATCGTGGCTGTCAATGACGATTCTTCGATCAGAAAGATAAAGGGGGCATCACGTCCTATATTTCCTTTGAAAGAGAGAATTGAAATCTTAGGGGCCATCGAGGATATAGATTACCTTGCCTCTTTCTCCGAGGAGACTCCGCAGAAAATCATAGCCCGTCTTCTACCGGATGTTTTAGTCAAAGGAGGAGACTGGAAACCAGAGGAGGTTGTGGGGAAAAGAGAGGTTGAGGACGTGGGTGGGGAAGTCGAGATCATTCCCTATCTTGAAGGCCGCTCCAGTTCCGATATTGTCAAAAGAATTGTTAGTTCAGCAAAGTCTTAAAAATATGACGAAAAGATACTCTCGAATAAAATAGAAGATAAGGTAAAATGCGAAAAGAAAATGTGGATTTGATGAATCAAACCCATACAAAAATATTGAGGAAGGGTAGATGAGCAGTTTTACATCTTACTCAGGATGAGTGTTCACAACCTTCGGAACAATGTGCAACTCTTGGAACCGTAAATTTTATCATTTGTCACTCCTTTGTTAGATTATATATACAATATATATCCTATCATATTTATAGAATAATTGTCAAGAAACTTTTTTAACTCATAATATTGAGCTCAAGTCTTTATTATTAACATATTAAAAAGGTAAAAAAAAAGGGACAGTCCTTTTTCTTCCGGAAAAAGTAGCCTGTCCCCTTTTTTCCTTCCATTTTTTAAAAGAAAATATGAAATATTAGCTTGCAATTTTTTTAATAAATATTTATAATATTGTACGAAATAGCGAACATATAATCATTATAGCGACCATATGAACGATAAACCGTACAATAAGTAAATGAGATTCCATAATACGTTAGAAGAAATGTTTTCAAGCAAGGTCAAAATAGCAGTGATGAAACTTATGTGTCTTGATCCGGAAAGGAAATACAGCGGAAGAGAAATGGCAAGGTTATTAAACATATCAGCCTCAAGAGTATTAGAGGTGCTGGAGTTATTTCGGAAAAATGCAGTGGTTCACAGGGAGACGGTAGGAAGAGCATCGCAGTGGGGTCTCAATAAAGAAAGCATCGTGGTTGAGGAAGTCTCAAGTCTGATCAATGTGGAGAGGAAGATATATCTGGAGCTGAAGTCAAGAATATATGAGACTCTTATTAGGGAAAAGAGCATCCTAAAAGTCGTCCTGTATGGTTCTGTTGCGAGAAAGAGGGAAAAACCAGAAAGTGACATAGATGTATTTATTTTAGTCGCGACTAAGAAAGATAAAGAACTAGCCGCAGAGTTAGTTGGCAAGCTAAATAAATATTTACTCCCTCGATATGGGAATGTGATATCCGAATTGATATATTCGGAGAGAGAATGGAAAGATATGGAAAGGACTAAAATATTCAAGAAGATAGAATCAGAGGGAGAGATTATATTAATTAGAGAGAAGCGAAGAGATGAGAAAGACGTGAGAGATATTGATAAAGACCGGTCTGAGATTAACTGGGATAAAGTAGCGGAGGTTTACGGGATTAAGGAATTAATAAAAAATATAAAGTTCTGAATTGGAAACGAGCTTAATGAAATCGAATGGAACAATTTGCATTTTTTATATAGACAAGAATTATTTGGAGAATTATCATCGTTTATTAAAAGTATCTACAGGCGAGTGATGCGAGAAAAAATTCTTAAAAGCTTGGCAAAATTCCATGTTCATGTGATAAAGTCGAAGGAGTTTGATATGTCAAACCATAATTTGTTGAAGACAGAAAAGATAAGAAAGTGAATAAAAGGGAAACAAGAAGCTCTTTAACTATTTCTTGCTCTCGTGATGTTCCATTAATTTTTGATTGAACCAGGCCCAAATCTTTTTATGAAAATCAAAACTTGGGGGGTTGCTTTCTAAGATAGAACGTAAGCTTTTTTCTTCTTTGTCTTTAGGGGTAAGCCTGAATTTTTTCTCATAATCCCAGAGAATGGGAAATTCCGGATGGAACTGGACACCGAACACGTTAGGATATTTTTCATGCTCGATGGCTTCTACAACTTTCCCGTCCAAAGATGTGGCAGCGATTTTTATCCTTTTCCCCATCTTATCAGCCATCTGGTGGTGAGCACTTAGGATGTAAGGAGTGTCTTCTTTATTGAAACCGATCTCAGAGCAGAATTTCCCGTTTTCCATGAGCTTTATGGGATGCATGTTGAAGGGAAAAAGCTTTTCTTCAGGATATAGACGGGCAAGGGGATTGGTATGCCAATTTTCTCTCCCAAGGGCGACCACGTCTTCAAAATATTTTTTCCCGTACTTCACAGACCAGATGTCTTGAGTCAGTGTTCCTCCTGTTCCTACATTGAGGCTCTGGGCCCCGAGGCATATGCCAAAGACAGGAAATTGGGGGGAAGATTCAAGGAAAGCTTTAAAGTTTTCTTCCTGAAATCCTCCCAGAAGATGAAAAATAAAGGAAAGCTCAAAAAAGTGACGGTAGGGTGGTGAGATATGGTTTAGGAGGTTTGTCTTGCTCTTATATATGGAGGGAGGAATGTCTGCTCCACCAAAGAATATAATGCCATCTGATTTCTCAAAAATTTTTTTAAAGTCCTCTGTGCAGGAATTTTTTTGAAAGAGAATATCTTTATTGAGCTCGCCTGAGACTTGATGAAACTTGAACCATTCCAGGTTGTTTTCTTTAACGAATTCCTTTGATTTCTCGTAGTTGGTTCTCTCCTTTTCGTGGTAAACGCCGATGACTATCAGGTCTTCCTGCGGAAACAAGCCCTGTTTCCTGAGATCAACAAGAGAGTCGATAGACCCGAGAGAAGGATAGAGAATAGCTAATCGTACTTCTTTGGAGATCGGTTCTACTTCATCAAAGTATCTATCTGAGGATTGGGAAAAGAGCATTCCTCCGAAAAACAAAAAGATGAATAAAATTAGAAGAGGTTTTTTTGAGAAAATCATTTTCATTTTGGATTCTCCATTCTTTTGATTAGGATTTTATTCACAAATATCGGTTTGAATTATAGATTTCTTTTTCTATCTTAGCAATATTTTCTTTAGGTTTAGGGTCTGTTCTATCTTTTCCGTTTTTTTACCGAATCTTTTTGTTTCCTACAATTATAAATATTATAATAGAATATCCAAAGAACTACTCTAACTGTTGAAACTCCAGGAGATAGAATCATGCGCCAGCCAAAAAAGAATGAAGAAAGCGGAATGTTCGAGCTGAAATTTTATTCCGGCTACAAGGGAGAAGAGATTCCGAAGTCTGTCGTAATCGGCAACTGCGAATTCATCATAGAAGAGATTATTTCTAGAAAAAGAGTTCTGGACCAGAAATCCGGAAGGAGGTTTGAAATTTACAAGTGCAAGATGGAAGGAGAGATAGTAAAGATTACAGTATTTGAATCAGGAAAATGGGAAATTTCATTCTCATAAAAGATACAGATATTTATGATATAGCTATTTATTTTTAAATTAGCTTTGGAATCCTGCATCTTATATTTGTTCCTTGTTCTCATTTGTTCTGTCATATTTCAATTTTTTTTAAAAATAAAAAACCTTTTTGCCCTTTTTTTCGTTTATTTAAGTGAAATTATGAATCAGTAGGTAAGATTATAAAAATTTTAACTAATTTATGATAAGAACAATGCTAAAGAAGGCCCGCTTAATTCTTATTTTTTCCTTTAGCCTTTTTCTTTTCCCTCAATTCTCCCTAACTTCTTCCCAGGAGATTTTGAAGGTTCCTGAGCTTTCTCATCCGCCCAAGATTGACGGTGTAATTGAAAATTCACTCTGGGAAAAAGAGGCATTAAAGATCGAAAATTTTCTCCAGTATACCCCTAAAGAAAAAGGAACGCCTACTGAAAAAACGGTAGCTTATATCGGCTATGATAAGAAAAATATTTATTTTGCCTTTCGATGTTATGATTCTGACCCGAAGAAATTAAGAGCGACCATAACCAATCGCGACAACATCATGGATGATGATTGGATCGCCATCTTCATAGACACCTTTAACGAGAAGCGTCGCGCTTTTACTTTTTTTATTAATCCCCGAGGTGTCCAGATGGATCTGATGCGAATTGAAGAAGGCGGAAACGATAACATGGACTCGAGCTGGGATACGGTTTTTCATTCAGACGGAAAGATTGATGAAGAAGGCTATACTGTGGAGATGGCTATTCCGTTCAAGAGTATTAGATTCCCTGATAAAGAGAAAAAAGTCTGGGGAATTTTGCTCGGCAGGACCATTGCCCGCAAAGGAGAAATTGTTTTCTGGCCTCCGGTATCAAAATCGATACCTGGCTTGCTTTCCCAGGGAGCGGAGATAGTGATTCTGGAGGAGGTGGAGAAAGGAAAAAACTTCGAGCTCATGCCTATAGTCACTTCGCTTAAAAACAAAGATGAGAAAACAGACCTTCAGCCCGGGATGAACTTCAAATGGGGGATTAGCTCTGATTTAACCCTTGATCTTACTCTCAATCCTGATTTTAGCCACATTGAGGCTGATGCGCCTCAGATAGATATAAACCAGAGATTTGCTCTCTACTATGCTGAAAAAAGACCCTTTTTCCTTGAAGGGATGGAAATCTTTCGTTTTCCAGAAATCGATATGGTCTATACCCGAAGAATCATCGACCCTGCAGGAGGAGCAAAACTCACTGGTAAAGTCGGACGCTTCACATACGGCCTTCTCTCTGCTTATGACACCAATCCCACAGAAAGTCTTTTGGAAGTCCATAATGGTGGAGAGAGCCGGGATGATAATGCCCTCTTCAACATCGTCCGCATCAAGGCCGACGTTTTTAAAGAGTCTTATCTAGGCTTTTGCCTTGC
>JAUWJP010000260.1 GCA_030607635.1 Candidatus Aminicenantota bacterium | reverse complement strand
CGTAGCGGACCGTAGCTTCTATGATGAAATCGAAAGAAGAGGTGAGCTCAAACTCAAATCCAAGCCCGGCCAGAATTCCGAAATCTTGAGCCGTGGCTTCCCCCCGCCATTCCTCCCATGACCCTGCTCTTTCGGAGCGATAGTAATAGGCACATTTGGCAAGGTAATACTCAATTCCAATTTTTGCATAAAAATTGGGAGAGGGATAGTAGGAGATAGCAAGCCTTAAAGGAACTGCCTGTATCTTAGGATGGGTGGTGAAGGTTTCTAAGGATGGGTCATCTGGGAATTCGACCAAGCTTTCCCTTTCTCCAAGAAAATAGTCCACACCTATTCCCAGCGAAAAAGGAGACGACAAAGCCAGAGTAAACTCTCCTCCTAAGATATAGCTCAGATGGGCTGGTTTGGCCTGTCCTTGTGGCTGTACTGCGAGGATATTGCTGCGGTAGTCAGCAAAGCCCTGTGATCCATCGTTCAAATCTCCTCCAGAAATAAAACCTCCTCCACCGGAAAAAACAAGATCAAACAGGAATTCAGGAGGTTTGGAGGGGGGAGGTGGTGTGACAACAGGCTGAGCGGGGGGTGTAATAACAGGCTCTTGAAGTGGTGTTTCCTCTATTATTTCCTCCTCCTCTGGTTTTTCTGTTTCTTCTTGTGCTTTTATTATCGCTTGTTCTTCTACTATCTCTGTTTCTTCTATTATCTCTGGTTCTTCTTGCTCTTTTGGAGGGCCTTCAATAATGATAACCATGCTTTCATGAACATAACCTGTGACTTGCTCTAGTTCGTCAGGTGTTAACTGAATCAAGAACCATTCGCCCTCTTGTCCGGTTGATTCTAGTATTGTGCCCTCAGGGACTTGCTTGATAATTATGCTTCCTATACTGGGTTTTAACCTGATGTTTGCCTGTTCAGTGACAACCTTAAGCTTTCTCAGGACTTCTTCCCCTCTGGCTACCGATAAGAAAAGGAGAGATGCGGCGAGCAAAAGGGCGCAGGCTTTAGTTATTTTTTTCTTCATGGGTTATGAAAAATAAAAAATTGGGAATCTTCTCCACAGCTAAAATTATAGATAAGGGATAACTGGCTGTCAAGGAATCGACGGCTCTATAAAAAATGTGGGGCAGGAAAAGGAAAAAAGGGGACAGGCTACTTTTTCTGTATAAACTGTCTTCAGGTAGAGATAGCCCTCTTTCTTCCAGAAAAAGTAGCCTGTCCCCTTTTTTTACGCATAATTGCTTATTCCTCAGAAAAAATGTTAATATTCATAAAAATCCAGAGGAGCAGACAATGAATAGACTATTGAGTGAAAAAAGCCGAATTCCCCTCGTTCTCATTTTAACCTGTCTTCTTCTTTCAGGAAGCTTTATATTCGCGGGAAAGGGGCCAAAAATTAAATTCAGAGAAGACTCAAAAGATTTTGGCAAGACGAAACAAGGGAAGGTTTTAACTCATATCTTTGTGTTCAAAAACGAGGGCGACGAAACCCTTAAGATAAAAAAAGTCACGACTTCATGCGGATGCACTGCGGCCCTCCTCTCTAAGAAGGAAATTGCCCCTGGGGCGGAAGGAGAGATAAAAATAACCTTTAACACCAAGGGATTTGAAGGCAAGAACACCAAATATATCAATGTGGAATCAAACGATCCCACGCAAACTCGCAAGCGTCTCACTGTCTCAGCCGAGATAGAGATTCCCCCCAGGCCCAGAATTTTCCTGGACCGTTATGCTATTGATCTTGGTTTGATTCTGGAAAACGAAGAGATTCAAGCCAGAACAAAGGTTAAAAACAGGGGTGAGTTGGAATTAAGAGTCAATTGCACGCACAAGCGTGCCTCTTTTTTTTCAGGCGGTAAAAAAATTACTTTTCCCCTTAAGATCGCTGCAGGGAAAGAGGCAGAAGTAGAGATAAGAATACCCCCCAGCAAAAGAAAAGGAGTGATGAGGGAATATGTTGTGATAAAGTCCAATGACCCCATGAAGCCGAACCTCTCTCTGTACTTGAATGGTTATATCGCCACCAAGCAACAGCTCAAAGAACTATTTGCCAAGTATAAAATATTTTGGATTAAGACTACGAGAAGATTAAGTTGATAAACCAAGAATGAAAAAATGATTCTTTTTGCTAATTTTCTAAGTGCTTTCGCTCGAATTATCCACGGTGCTTTGACGATCTACATGTTGATTGTTTTTTTCAGGGTTATTCTATCCTGGATCAGGATTCCTTCCCTCTATCAGCTTGCGGTCATCTTTTATCATTTAACAGAGCCAGTAATGAAACCAATAAGGAGGTTCGTTCCCCCTAATAAAATGGGAGGGATTGATATAAGTCCCATTATTGTTATTTTTTTGATCATGTTTGTGGATCAATTCGTTACTGTAACTCTCGCAGATTACGCACATCAGCTGAGAGAGCACGCGCTGTCTTCATCGCCAACATTTAACTGAAAATCTGTGGGCAAGGCTGCGTCTTGAACCAGAAAGATAAAATCTATTTAAACATCAAAGTTCAGCCCCGTGCCCGCAAGCCCGGCGTAGAGAAGGTAAGTTCTGGAGAGTATAAAGTTCGAGTGTCCGCCCCTCCTTCCAAAGTCGAAGCCAACAAAGAAGTCGTAAAAACAATAGCTTCCCACTTCGGTCTTCCTCCCTCCAGCGTGAAAATTGTCCGAGGGCAAAAATCTCAACGCAAATTAGTCCTGCTTGAAGTGAACAATAAAATATAGTTTTAAGAGTTAGTTAAAGGATGGATATATACAACCTTGTCAGTTTTTTTGGGATTTTTGTCTTGGCTGGAGTTGCCTGGCTCTGCTCCTCTAACAGGAAAGTTATCAACTGGCGTGTTGTTCTTTGGGGGGTTGGTTTGCAGCTTTTTTTTGCGATTTTCATTTTTTGGGTGCCAGTAGGGACAAAATTTTTCCTGTTTGTGAACAAGATCGTCTTGATAGTTCTTGACAGCGCGACAGCAGGAACCAAATTTCTTTTTGGACGTCTGGCCTTAGACAATAAAATGGGGCCAACAATAAAATGGGGCCAGGCCCCATTTTTTCCTTTTCCTATCAAAACTGCTTTTTTGGACGTCCTCGGATAAAAGGGGAAAGGCTACTTTTACCTATAAAAATGGAAAAATGGGTGATTTCTCCATTTTTCTTGATGTATGCT
>JAUWJP010000013.1 GCA_030607635.1 Candidatus Aminicenantota bacterium | reverse complement strand
TCTTTATTACAAGAATGCCTTACGGTCCTACAACATTTCTTGAATTGACAGATACACCAGCCAAATATGAAGATGTATCAAACAAAATAGTCAAAGTGAATGCCACTCCCGAGGCACTTATTTTTGGTGCAGACATTTCCGATTTAGAAGATGTCGATGCAATCATCGGGCAGGCGGGGAAGTATGCGAAAGTGAAGGCTGAAGATGCCGGCATAGAATGGGTTGATGGCACTGGGGGGGGTCCTACAACATTTCTTTGTCTGACCGATACTCCTGCGGGCTATGCCGGACACTCTGGGAAGTTTTGTAAAGTCAATGTGGGCGAAGATGGGTTGGAGTTTGCGGCTGTCAATGGCGGTAACGGTGCTGCAGGGCCGGTCAAAATTTTTGATTCTGATTTTGATAATCTGGATTTGGGTAATATACACGGCAAAGGTGCTTATTCGTATTGGGGAACATGGGTTAATGCCAGTGGAGCTGACTGTACGGCAGAGATTGTTGCAGATGGAGACGATGGACGAATGTTAAGGCTTGATGACCAGAGTGGAGCAAACGAGTGTCATGCCAGTTTGACACTGACAGAGGGGCTTTATGCAGAGGTTCTTATGGGAGTTGTCGAGTGGAAGGTGAGAGTCAGTGCTCTAGGGGCTAACTCGAGAGGATATTTCAATATCCAAGACAAAGATGTAGGAGCTACGGAGCAGGGTGGATATTTCAGGGGGGATAGCACCGATGTTTATTACAGAAGCTCGAGCGGTCAAACTGGCAAGCTCGTTGACGCTGTGGTTGATACTTGGTATGTCGTAAGAACTTTATTCAACAGATTGGGGTATTACGGGGGATCTGTATGGTGGGTTGATACAGTATTTAAGCAAGGCTCAACCCGAACGAATGCCGGCAATAAATTCGACAAGCTAGTTCTCTCCACAAGGGACATTTATTCGGGAAATGTTTTTGACATAAAGTATGTGAAAGTTTGGTCGTTAAATTATGTTCAATAAAGGAGATATTTATGAAAATAGACGTTAACTACAAATTCAAGAAACTGGATGGAGAAGTTATACCGGAACGACCTGACGAGGTTGATCCAAAGGATAAAAACAAGATCATAAAGAAGTACCCACCGTTTACACTAAAGACGCTATGCGTGAGCGTTCTTTTAAATGCTGGCACAGATGAAATTATCTGTCCTCGATGCAACCACCAAATAAAAAAACCATTCGATCTTGCTGGTGATAAAAAGGCAAAAAGATTCATGTTGGCCACAAAAATTTACAACGGAGATGGACTCGTAGATATAAGCGATGACGATGTTAAGCTGCTGAAGGATCTAGTTGCTAAGGACTATCCAGTTTCAACAGTAGGGCAAGCATGGCAAATATTAGATCCGCACGAAGCGGAGGAAAATAAAAAGATAGCATAGGAGGTTAAAATGTCTCAGATGCCGATAGGAGAATTACTTTCGGGAGGGGCTACCCTGCCTGGAGCTGGAGGCGCAGCTGCCGCCGGGATGCCCTGGAGCATAATAATTCCTGCAGCTCTATCATTGCTGACCTCTTCAGGTCTTTTCGGTGAGACTTCCTCACAGAAGCAAAGAAGGATGATGGAAGAGTTGCTGGAGATGATCAAGCCACAACAACAGTATTTCGCAGATCAATTTCAGCAGTTTAATCCCGTTGTAGCAAAGGCGCTCCAAGCGCAGATGTCAAGAACGGAAAATTGGGGCTGGCCTGGGGGACAATGAGAGACGAAAAAGGAAAATTTTTAAAAGGTCATAACCTTTTTCCAGAAGTTAAATATAAGAAGGGGGTTCACGCTACCCCAAAAACGGAATTTAAGAAAGGACACCTTGCCTGGAATAGAGGGAAAAAACATACAGAAGAAACAAAAAGAAAAATGAGGGGAAAACATCCTACAGAAGAAACAAAAAGAAAAATAAGTGAAGCACAGAAAGGTGAAAAGAGCAGTAATTGGAAAGGGGGAAGAAGGCATAAAAATGGATATATTTTGATTTTAAAACACAATCATCCTTTTTCCAATAAACAGGGATATATTCTTGAACATCGCTTGGTTGCAGAAGAAGAACTCGGAAGATATTTAAAACCTAAGGAGGAAGCTCACCATCGAAATGGAAAAAGGGCTGATAACAGGTGGGAAAATTTATTTGTTTTTGAGAGTAAACCAGAACACCAGAAATATGAAAGATTTTTGAGGAGGAAATAATGCCTAACGGAGGAACATTTCAATGGTCTGAAGAGTTTGAGCCTTTACTAAAAGGCCTGCGTGAACGAATGGGCTTTCTTTTCAAATACCCCAAAGGCTATACACCCGAGGAGCGTGAAGCCATCATCTCTCAAACAGTAAAGGGAGTGAAAGGTGGAGAGAGAGGCAGGATCGAAGCCAAGAGAAAAGGCTTATCGAGAATGGGACTCCTGGGAACAGGCGCCGAGTTTGAAGAGGAAGAAAAAGAGAGGAGATTTACGGCAGAACAAATTGCAGATGTAAGGAAAAGTTTTGGCGTAGATGAAATAACAAATCGCTTCCAGAGGATGCTGAGCACTACCGGCGCATCACAGCAGCTAGCGGCTACTTTAATGAGATCAGAGCAGATCCCGGAAGTATTGAGTGGACAGAGGAGGGCAGAGGGATTTAGATCTATAGACCAATTCATGAACTACCTCAATATGTTAATGGGAGGACAGACAGGAATGATGCAGCCCTACATGCAGGCGACAATGACACAGGCAGGAATGGGAGGACAAGATCTCTCCTGGCTGCCCATGCTAAGTTACTACCTTATGGATCTAGATTCAGAAGGAGGAGAAAATGGCCCTCGACACAACAGACTTTAATCAATTTATGTCTGAGCTGATGAGGATCCTTATGCAGCAGAAGGTCCGGGAGAGAGGCTATCAATCCTGGGGTAAAGTTCAAGAGGAGCTTCAGCGGAGTGGCCTGGCCAGAAGGCTAGAAGGATATACGGCCCAAGAGGAAATGCAAAAACGACTCCTGCAAGAGGGGTACTCGAGAGATGTTGTGAAGATGCTTCTTGCAACGATCTTCAAGGGAGCGGAAGGATATGGCCGGCCGGGAGTAGAAGCCTTAGAAAGAACAAGGAAGGTAGGCCGGGGCGAGACGCCCGGGATCCCACCAGAAATTCCAGGACAATACGAAGAGATCACGGGGCAGTATGAAAGCCTAATGCCAGCCATAGGAAGAAAGTTGGCAGCAGGCCAGTATCCATCAAGGGAAGAAATGGCAATCCTTACCAGGCTATTAGGGCCGGAGAAGCTTCAGGAGTTTTTAGAGCAGGCCGAGAAGGTAAAAGCTGGCCGTGCTGGGAGAGAAGTGTCGAGAGAAAAAACTAGGCTTGGCTACGCAGAGCTTGGACTGAAAACACCAGGAGCGAAATTAACAAAAAAACAACTAGAAGATAAGCTGAAATTCTTCTCCAAGAAGGAAAAGGTTTTCGTAGATAAGCTAGAGACCCTTGAAGAACAAATAGGCTTAACCGAAGACGACCCAGAGGCCGAGCGATTACAAACGCAAATTTCTGAAATGAGACAAAATCAATTGAATACTCTCGATCAACTGTTAGGCGACTTAGACAAGAAGAAAGCTGATGGAATCATATCCAAATTGAAAGCGAATAAAATAACCGCTAAGGGGATGGAGAAGTATAAAGAAAAATTCAAGAAAGAATACAAATTAACAGATGTGGAGTATCAATACATCAGGCTAAATTTATAAAATGTCAGATATTCTCGAGTTAATGAAAAAGGCTTCCGAGCCGGAAGAAGAGAAGGGAGATCTCTTCTCCTTAATGCAGAAGGCATCTGAGGAGGAGGAGCCTGGAATACTAGAACCCGAAATGCCTGAGCCAGAAGCCAAGCCTTCAATCTTCGAAAAGATCAAGGGCTTAGGTGCAAAAATATTACCTGGATTAGAAGTGATGGGGGGACCCAAATATACTCAAGCAAAAATGATGTTAGATAAAGAGGTTGGAGTAGAGGAAGATATAAAACTCCCGGTAATGCCCACCATCGGACCACCCACAGAAAAAGAAAGATACATGGTTGAGAGTGGTCGTGCAGCGGAAATATATGCGGCAAGAAAACCAAGATATCCTAAGGCCAGCGAACTTGAATATGGACAGCTTGAAAAATTATTGGATATTCCAGGGCAATTTCTGACCGAATTTGCGTCAATGTATGCTTGGGGGTTCCCTGAATTTATACCAGGAGAAAAGCCTCCCCCAAAGTCTGAGGTTGCAGAGGCAGCGGCGGGAATAGGTCATTTAGCGGGGTTGATTAAGTCTCCCTTCAAGATTGTGGGAAGACTTACTGGGGCGATGTGGAAAAAGCCAGCTAAGACTATTGTGGGTAAAGTAATACAAAACATGACCAAAAGCTCTGCTACGGTAGGCCTGGCACTAGGAGCTACAGAGTGGCAAGGTGAAGATGCAACTGAAATCTTGAGGAACAAAAAGGACGCCTTTGCTTCAGGTGCAGCTATAGGAGCTTTTTTTGGAGGCATGAATTTTGTTCACTTCCAAAAGGTTCATCCAATACTCTCGTACATATTTAGGTTTGGATTAGGATCTGCCCTTCTTGACATAGCCGAGGGCAAACACCCCTTGGACGAAAGAACTCTATTCACGAAAATTTATGAATACGGATTAAATGCTTACTTTTTACAACATGGTGTATCACCTAAAAACTTCAACAGGGTATCGGGTAATTTACTACAGGAAATAAAGAGGTTCAACGCAGACGCTAAGGCGTATAACGTGAAGCTGCCTGAAGGCCTTGAGGAGATAAGGAGAATATATTCTAAACCGGAAACTTGGCAAAGACCAGAAGAGCCATCACCGGTAGAGAGGCTAGTTGGCCCAGCTACTTATTTTGCTCCAGAGAAAGGAGCGGCCTTTAAACCTGGAACTCCAGAAGCGGAAATAATAAAAGGAGAAGCGGAGACACTAAGGGCAGGCTATAGAGCAGCAGAGCCTAAGCCTGTAGAGCAAGAGCCAACGGTAAACATAAAGCCTAAGCCTGATGGATCCATTGATGTAACTTTCGTGAAGCCTACTGCCGAAGTAAAGAAGCCGGCAGAAGGGAAGCTTTTTACGCCTGCAAAGCAAGACGTAATGGAGAGCGTTTGGGCTACCTTCGAGGATCATCCCAGGATGGGATGGAAAGATATAGTCAAGTATTCCGAAATAAACAAGGGCGTTGCAACACCAAGGGAGATAGCAGAATACTTCGAGTCAAGAGGAAAAGAAGTCTTAGGAAAACCACCGCCTCCGAAAGTGGAAGAAGTGGCGAAGCCCATTACTTATAAAGATGAACTTCTTCAGGATATCCATGATTTAGTGGGCAAGATAAAACCTAACCCTGATTATTCTCGAGCGGAGTTAATGAAGGTCCTCCCGCTAAGAATGATAGGAGCAAAAGGGGATCCGGCCGCCGTAGAGATGAACATAGCAGCACAAGCGTTAAGACATAAATATCCTGGCATAGAGGGAAATACTGAATTTTACGATATGCTTGTTGCAAGGAAAAGGGGGCCAGTCACCAAAGAACCCACGGAGAAAGAAAGAGCAAGGGCAGAGTTTGAGGAGTTTGAGGAAAAGGAAAAAGCCGCTAAAGAAAAGCCCGAGGCACCACTGGCAGTTGAGAAAATTACTGTCGCAGAAGAGGCCGTTCTGGGAGGAAGAGCGGCGGCGATGGAGGCGGGATTTAAAAAATACGCAGGGCTAGAAAGGAGGGGAGCTGCAGAGCTAACGGCGTCAGAGGTGGAAGCTAGGATGCGGCCTCACTTGGAAGGTAAGACACTTGAGCAATTAGTAGCTATTAAAGGCGAGGCTAGAACACCAACGGAACGCAAGGTAATTAAAGAATTTATAGATAAGAAAGCCTTTAGGGTTGCAGAAAAAAAGACTCCAGAGATGTATAGGAAAGCTCCCGGGATCCTGGCCATAGAGAAAGCATTGAAAGAAGGCAAGCCGTTGACTGCGGAACAGAAAAAGACCTTAAAAGAAAAGGGAATGTACGAGGAAAAGAAGATCAAGGAGCCACTTCCTCTTCCTGAGTTAGAGCCAGAAGAGATGCCAAAAAGAATGAGCCTGGTCAAGGTATCAGTAGAAACCCCTACGGGAGAAATCGAGGATCTTGGTGAATTGCCAGCTGATAGGATTGCTAGAGTTAAGGAATATGCAAAACAGGTAGGGATAGAGGGTAAACTAAAAGTCGGCGCAACGTATCAGGGAAAATGGGGGGAGGCCTTGAGTCCCCGAGAAATAGAAAAATACATGAAGGAAGTTATAAGAGATGTCAAGGAGGTTCCCAGGGAAGAATGGGAACTTTACTCTGGTTATCCCATTACAAAAGAAGTCAAAGCGGCAATATTAAGGATAAGAGAAAGGACTAAAACAAAGAAGCGGGTGAAGCTGGAAGAGCTCAAGGGTGAGCTACAGAAGACCGACAAAGGCAAGGTTGAATGGATGTACCTGGAAAGCGAAAGGCTACTGACAGAGAAAAGGAAGCCCAGCTTTAAGAGAGCATTTAGAGGAGCCAAGCGTGCCCTCATTGACACAAGCGGAAATGTAAAAAGGGATCTAATTAAGGATCTGGGGCCCCTGGGTAAAGAGGCTGTAATTCACCACGATCTGATTGCCGGCGCAAGCTCAAAGGCAGAGAGGTTATATGATGAAGCTTCTAAGAGGATATACTCAAAAATTTCTAGGGCAGATGAAGACTTGCTTAATAGAGCGATACAGTCAAGAAGGACAACCGCCATATCTGAATACAGGAAAGTTGATGAAGCCGCAGTCAAAGCCCTAGAAGCACAGGAGAAAATATTAGCAGAGAGAATAGAAAGGTGGGGAGGCAAGGCAAGAGAAAAAGCGGAGAGAGAGCTTGAAAAAGTAAAAAAAGAAAAAGATAAATTGTTGGCAAAGGGAATAAGGCACCCCCATGGATTGACAGGAAAACAGCATGAGGAATTTTTAAAAGATATACCGAAAGAGATAAATGAAAGGGCAGACGCTTATTTCAAGGAGATGGAAAAGGTTTTAGACCTTTCAAAATCCGAAGGCCTGCTCAGCGAGGAGTCATATCAAAACTTAAAAAGCAAGGGAGTCTATTCACCAAGAAGATTTATCCAGCACATTGACCCGGAAAGGACTTATGTTATATCCGGAAAAACAATTACTATCCCGGATAGCGGAATAAAGGCGCTGGATGCAGGAAGCCAGCAGGTGATGGAGACAAACTCGAGGGCGCTTCTCTCAAGCGTTATCTCGAGGACGCAAGCAAGGATCTTCAGGAACAGGGCAAACAAGGCAGCATGCGACCTGGCTAAAGAAATTCCTGATAATGGAATATTTAAACTGGCTAAGGTAACTGGGACAACAAAAGAGGGGAAGCCGATCTACCAGGAAGCTCCGGCCGGGCATACGAAAATAAAAGCTATGATTGATGGCAAGGCAAAAGAAATGTTAATGCCTGACGAATACGCTAAAGAGTGGCTGACTCGAGATCCGCTAATCAATGAACAGATGGCAAATATAATCGGATGGATCTCCGGAAGTAAACTTTTGAAACCCATGGCCACAGGATTAAACCCTGGCTTTGCATTGACTAATTTCCCTAGGGACATCGGCCATGTTTGGATCGTAACGTCTGAACATTCAAGCTTCTTCCCCAAGTTTCTTGCACAGATGAACAGGGATCTAGCGGCAACGAGCAAAGATGCGTTCCTGAGGAAGGGAAGGTTTATTGATTTCGTAGATGAAGGTGGGATGATGACATTCCTGACCCACCAAGGAAAACCATTCAAAGATGCAAACGCAAAAATAATGGCAGCACAAAAAGTCATGGGCTATACTGGCGAAACGTCAGAAATTTGGACAAGGTTAGCTCTCCGGGAAAGGGCATTAAGGCAGGGCAAGTCGCCACATGAAGCAACTTGGATCGCAAGGAATTACCTTGACTTTAGCCAGGGTGGAAATGTAATAAAGGCCATGGACACAGGGTTGCCATATCTTAACGCCGGGGTACAAGGTACAAGGGGAATCTTCAGGGCCCTGGCAGATAGACCGTATCAGACATTATGGAAATTTGCTCAGCTGGGAACATTGGCTAGTGGCCTGTATGTAGCAAATAGATATTTCAATAAAGAATGTTGGGACCAGATACCCGATAGAGATAAAGTTAATAATTTTTGCATTACTACACCCTTCAGCTTTAAGGACAAAAATCAAAATGAAAGATTTCTGTATTTTAAGATAGCCAAAGACCAAGGACAAAGAGTTGCCTGCACTATCTTCGAGAACATGATGGCAAAGGCATTAGGCGAGGAGGTAAATGCAGACCAGATAACACAATCTATCCAAGAGTTCATCCCCATGATACCATCTCAAAATATCCCACCTTCGATAGATGCAATGATGGGATACTACGCCAACAAAGACTTCTGGACGAACAAGGATATCTGGAGAGGGGACAAGATAACTCCAAGAGAGGAGTACACGGCATATACCCACCCAGCATTGGTAAAGGCAGGGGAGGTAACGGCCCTCTCTCCGGATAGGCTGGGCTATTCTCTAAGCCAGGTCTTTACTCGAGGAAACATTTATACAAGCATTGTTGGCGCTGGCTTCAGTCTTGCCATGAAGAACCAGCCCGAAAAAGATAAAAGAAAAACAGCGATTGAAATGGTAACGAGGCTTCCCCTTATAAAGAGAGTATTCAAGGCTACTCCAGCATACTCGGAGACAGAGCTAAAGAAGCTGGAGAAGATTAAGACAGAAGAATCAACGAAAAGATATAAACAGAAAAGAGAGATAACCGAAATATCCAGAAGGTATTACACGAAACTTAAAGATGAGAAAATAAAAGATAGGTCTATCCTTACCGAAGTTAAAGTTTTTATAAGAAAGCAGCCGGCCGAAGATAGGAAGAGGCTTATTAGTTGGTTCAAGAATTATGGCATTGTCTATGCTATCCCGGATAAAACATGGTGGTTAAACCTGGCTGAAATGACACCGGAGGCAAGAGCTACGGTATATTGGACAAGATATTTAGAGACTGAAGAAGGGGAGAGGAAAGCATTGAGCAGGCTAGCAAAAAGGATCCCTGGATTATGGTCCGATAGATTCAATAAAAGATTGAGGATTCTAGTAAACAAATGGAAAAAAGAACAATGAGCCGCAGTCCATATCGCCTTTGCATAGACCCTGGCCATGGTGGGAAGGATCCTGGAGCCGTAAACAAAGAGCTCAATATCCTGGAGAAAAAAATAAACCTGGCCGTGGGGCTACTCATGAGGGGTTACGCTTTTACCGGGGATTATTTATTTGACACTTACATGACAAGACATAAAGATGAATTCATTTCTCTTCGTGATCGATGCGGCAAGGCTTGGTCTTGGAAGGCACACGCTTTCCTTAGCATCCATACCAACGCCCGGCCGATGAGAGGAAGGGCTGGAGTTGAGATAGAGACTTATCATTACCCGGGTTCAAAGAAGGGGGAACAGTTTGCGGGGATAGTCCAGGAAAGCCTGCTCAGCGATGTTGGCAAGATCTTCAGTGTCATAGATAGGGGCGTAAAGCCAGGAAAATATTACGTGCTCAAGCACACTAAAATGCCGGCCGTCCTGGTGGAGCTAGGCTTCCTGTCTGACAATGAAGAGGCCTTGTTTTTATCTGCCGTTGCTAATCAGGAAGTAATGGCAAAGTCTCTCTGCGAGGCTGCAGAAACCTTCCTCGAGGGAGGAGGCCATGAGTGGACCGTAGGAGAAAAACTACCATGATGAAAAAAATCAACACCGAAAAGGCGTATGTTTTCTGGGCCCTGGGGATCCTAGTTGGAGCCATCGGCAAGCATTTCCTTCCAGGCCTTCCTTATGCTGAGTTTGCTGGCTTCTGGACCTTTGGCTTCCTCGGCATAGGAGGCAAGAGGCTGATGGAAAAGCATGAGAAATTTAGGCCTGGTGAATAATGAAGAGCTATATCAGGCCGGTAATTTTTGGTATTATCATTCTTGTTCTAGCCATCTTTATCGCCGAGAGAGCTTGTCCCCGGTCCGATGCGAAGTACCAGAAACTTAAAGGAGAGCTTGCGGCAGCACAGAAGGACCTGAAAGAGAGCAAGGCAGCCCTCGTTGAAGAGACCACGGCTGCCGATGAGAATACCGCCGAGCTAGAAAAAGGGATAAAGGAATTAAGGAATAAGAATTTAAAGTTGGGCGAGGAAATACTTGCGAGTCAAAAAAGAGACAAGGAAAGAGCTCAAGCTATTTATGATATTAAAAAGGAAGGCGAGACTCTTACGGACCCGGTTCTTATTATTGCTAATAGGAATCTCATCATCAAAGTATGGGAAAAGAGATTCTGGAACGAGAGGGCAGAGAAAGATAAGATAATAAAGCAAAGAAACTTCTGGGCATCCATAGCCTTTAAGCAGTACGGGAAATATCTAAATGAGCACAGCATAAGAAAGGGCCTAGAGGAACAGCTTTCAGCAGAAGAGGCCTATGATAATATTGCGGGAGAAACAATCAATGAAGGTGATAAGGTAATAAGAAGAACGGGATTAAAGCTTAACTTCAAGAATATTTTATACAGCGCCACCTTTTTCGGGCTTGGATATCTATTAGGAGCTACGACATGAATGAAATAGAAATACCATGGGGACAGATAGGGGCATTTGGATCCTTCGCCATCGTTCTCGTTGGAATTGTTTTATTGTTCTTGCTTAAATCGAAAAAAGGAACAAAAACTTCCGGGATCACAAACACCAGGTCAAGATGTATCAATGATCCAAGAGCTCAGGTATGTTTGACAGATCTAGCAATGAGCAGGGAATCAACGGCGGAAATAAAACAAGACATGAAAGGACTGACCGAAAAAACAGTTGAACAAACGGGGATCCTCAAGGGCGTTCTTAGTGAAACAAAAAAGCAAACTCAAATGTTAGAAAAGGTCTGTGATAGAATGGGAAGGCAATAATGCCCTATGATATAAAGAAGAACGGACCAGAGAATAAGCCCTGGTGTGTGTATGATGATAAAGGCAAGAACAGGGGATGCTCAACGAGCAGGGAGTTGGCAATTTCTCACATGAGAGCCTTGTATCATGCCCATGCCGGTGGGAAGTTTACCAAGAAAGAGTGATCTCTAACCTAGGCCTTTCTGAATATTCCTTATCTATCACAACGTGACAAATTTGACTGTCATTTTTATAAGCTAATTTCTCGAGCGCATCCATCACGGTCTTTAAGATGTTGTCAACGTCTGGCTTTTTAGACGGCTCTAATATCCCCAGCTTCATCATCCCCAGCTTCTTCTTGCTTGCTGACTTAGGCATGAGCAGTCCCGCCCAGATATGAAGCGCCAAGGCCTCTTCCTTTGGCATGAATTCAGGATACTTAATCGAGAACAATTCCTTAACGTAGGTTTCATAGCTGACTGTTTTCTCAGGCGTGTAGGTCCCATGCTTAAACCACTTCGGCCGTTGCTTTGCTCTTGGTTCACCCGGGATCGTTAATGAGATCTTGTTTTCTATTTTCTCTCTCCTTGTTGACGAGACTTAACCCTTGAGTAAATCAATCAACTCATTCCTTGCTATCAGCCCTTCCTGGAAAAGTTCAATATAGTCCTCGTCCTCCCTTGCTATCATCTCAAGGTTAAAATCAACTTGCTCTTGTGTGAGCTTTTTCCTGTGCTTCTTTTCAAGTTTCTTGTAATATTTGTCTCCCATTTTATCCTCCACTATATCTTGTGGTGAATAAGCTCCGAGCTAAGCAGATCACCACGGTTACACCACAAGATGTTGATTTTTATTCTCCTTACAACTCTTTATCCTATTCAGCTCAAACTCTTCTATGTCCATCTTGCAATAATTTATATGAATTGCCCTTGGAATATGAACTAGATTTACAGGGTCATCATTCAGGGAAATCCCATCCATGTGGTAAATCACAAATCCCGGCAGGATCTCTCTTTTCCTTGTGTGTTCCCATACATGCCTTGAGAGATATTGCCAGGTTCTTGGTTCTTTAATTTTTATAAGGTGATGGGGATTGCCGGTCGTGGTATCTATTCGGATAGTAATGGTTCCCACCGGTAGCCAGTTCTTTGGTCTGTTCCCGGGCTTGAATTTGCCAGCGTTTGGTTTGGTATGATAGGCATAGCAAAGCGCTCTCCGCTTCAACCCTTTATTCCAGGGGACGTTCCCCTTCTTGAATTCGGTAGCAGGGGAGGAGTGTTTACCCAGGTTCGCCAAGCGACAGAGCATTTTTGTCCGCTCACTGTGGTGTCCGTGGAATCCCCTGGCCATTATTTTCTCTCCGTATTCTCCTTGTTACTCAAAAAAAGATATCTGATCACGGACTCCGGAGCTCGAGCTTCCTTCTAGTAACGTGCTTCACAATACTTTTTATACGCTCTTGCGTGTGCCATTTTACACCGGTTAGAGTGAAAGCCATCCCTACCAACAGGCTTATGAGCCTTGTACGGCGTACCACACCAGCGACAATGCTTTGAATCCTTGTATCTTTCATCCCACTTAGTCATGTTACTGAATAATATCGATATTCATTGGCCAATAAGTTGACTCGGGATTGAGTAACGATATTTCATCCATACTTTTCATACATCTCTGCAATCTTGAGGGCTAAGGTAGCGAGTTGAATAGCTTCAGCAACTACCTTCTCTTTCGATCCCTTCCGATATTCATGTTCACTAATTGCCTCAGCAAGCTCACCAAGTTCTTCCATTGTGTAGGCCAGCCATTCAAAAGCAGTCCGTTCTTGAATTCCCCACTTTTCTACCTGCTTTGCATTTTCTTCCATAATCTTGAATTTAATCCAATCAAAATCCCTGAAGCACCTGTCTTTATATTGCTTCATTCCTTCACAACCTTTACGTCCGCCTCTTTGAGGAGTTTTTTAAAGATAGTAATAAGATTAGGAAATGCTACATAGGGGTGGTCACTAGCGGTTTCCTCTGCTTTTTCTGTTAGCCACCGCTCGGTGACTTGGGGTTTCTCCTCGCGCTTTATCACAAGCGCCTTGCAGGTATCTTTTATGAGAATGTTTTCCCGGATCGTGTGAGTGGGATTCGTATTTGTTTCTATGTCGTGGATGAATTTTCGGACCGGTTCCGGAAGAGTATTGATGGCCTCAGGAGTTGGCAGCCAATCGTAATGGATCTTATATTTCAAGAGGGCATAGACAATGGCCAGCCGAGCCTTGATGAACTCAAGTCCTTGAGCAGAAGCGGCTACCTCAACATCAGCTTCAAAGGCTAAGGCCATGGTTTTAAGGGCCTTCTTATCCATCCTGTCATATACGTTGAAAGTGCTATGCTTTATCATTTAGATCTCCTTCTCAGGGAATGGCTTCCCACAGTCTTGACAGTGAAAAAATTTATGCCCTCCCTCAGTTATAATCCCAATTCTCCTATGAATACATCTGGATTGAATCAGCCGGGTTATTTTACTGACTCTTATTTCCTTTTGTTCTTTAAATTTTATCGGTTTCATATTACCTCCTGGTTGACGTATTCTTATGCGACATTATGCTTATCAACACTCCTCGTACTTGTCCTCATTTCCGTAGTCTTCTCCAATGGGATTTTTAAATCCGTACTTGAGAGCCGTTGCTTTGTATAACGGTAATCCATACATGGTATATTCAACCCAACTTTGAAGGGGGTCTTCTAATATCCACATCCACATTTTGATGACCTCAAACATGAAAGACGAGGATATACCACGTTGATCAAGTGCTTTTTCAAATGCGAACTCAAGGTCACCTTTTAACTGCTTTAAAATATTTTGTTTAGTAAGGGCCGTTGCTCTTGGTGGTTTTTTTCCTTGTTTTAAAGAAAACCCTAATTTGTCCCAATCTTCAACTGGAAAATAATTACATAGTCTTGAGTAATCTCTACCATCAATACATTGGGATTTTTTACCAGCTTCAATCTCTCTTAAAATTTGCTTTCTATCTAGCATATCTTTCACCTCCTAGTTGACATGTCCTTATCGACACGCTCCTTTTAAAATTTAATCTTGATCTATGGTTCTGTAGTCCAGCTTGCCATCCATTTCTATGCGGACCTTTAGCTCCTCGAGGATCTCTCTAGTAGTGGCGCAGCCCAGCTTGGGGTCATACATGTGCTTGACCAGGATCTTAGCAAACTCTTCTGCAAGGTCAGCGTCCATGTCCTTGTTCCTTGCTTTCTTTCCACACCATGCCCCGGCCGCTTCCTGGAGGGCAAAACTCATTCGTCTTTCCTCTTCTTCTTTTTTCATTTTTTCTCCTTAAAAGGCGGCAGCGAAACCCGGGAAGATACCAGCAACCCGGTATAGATGTCAGCAATAAGGGGGTAATGTATGGGCCAAGGAGGGGAGTATCTTCTTTTTTTTTCATCGCTGCCGCCTTATTTTTTCTCCTCTAAAGTTTTCATTTTTTCCCTGTTTTCCCTAAGCTCTTTCATAACCTTAGCCTCAGATAATAATTTATCTCTTTGGTTCAGCTGGGATAGCTTCGTATAAATTTCGACAAAATGTTTTCTATCCCAATTTTCATTTTGCGGATCTGTGCCTTGAAAATGCCGCCATCCCCCAAAACAAAGGCGAATCGCCTCTTCAATAAGAGGATCCTCATGTTTCTTTGGGAGTTTTGGTTGGCCGAATTTATATGCAAAGTCGCAAGCTAACCGAAAGGCTTCAAGGGATTTTAATTCAAAGTTACTATCTTCAAAGAATCCAGCGGCCTCTCTAATCTCTTTTGGTAAAGGAAAGATTGGATATTTCTTTGTTTTCATAAGTCGCTTCACGCTCAACTCTATACTCTCGATCGGGATATCTGAGAGGATATCAAAGTAAATCTTAGTCCTTTCTTTTGAGATCGGCTTATCCGGAGAAAAAGTCTCCTGGAGGATTGACATGAAAACTCCAAATTGCTTCAGGTCTGACTTATCCATTTTTCTTTTCCTTCCCGAGATCTTTTATCCCTTCAGCTATCCCGGAGAACCTTTGGTATGATTGCCGGTCCAGATAATTACCCTCAACGATCTTCTGGTAATTACTAGGCTTTATGATCCAGTCGAAGAACACAAAAAAACAATGCTTGGTTTTCCCCAAAAGAAAAGGAGAGTTTTTAATTATGTCGATCAGTAGATCAAAGTCGAAACTTTTATCTGCGCTCCTGGCTTTTAAATTTTTTTCCCTTAAAGATTTTTGGCTTATATCTATGATCATTGCAAGGTTAAACTCTTGAGCGAGATCATTCCACTTTGAAATTACATTATTTTTTAGCACCGAATACGGTTCTTTATGTCTTTCTTTATTATTAGTTATTATATTACTTCTTTTATCCTTCTTTATCTTGGTACGGTCTGTGGTACGGCCTGTGGTACGGCCTGTGGTACGGTTCTCTTTACGCTCGGAATCCGCCGGTGGATTGTAAGTTGCATATTTTACAATACTTATTATACAAAACCTGTGGTCTTGTCTGTCTTACTGTATTTCTCTCTTATAGGCGCAATTTGCTAAGAATCTGTGGAC
>JAUWJP010000066.1 GCA_030607635.1 Candidatus Aminicenantota bacterium | reverse complement strand
GAGGTATGATCATTTCCGGCTCACTGAATAGTGTATTTCTGTTTACCATTGGTTGTGTATTTCTGCTTACCGGGACTATAGCAGAACTACTTACCGGGACTATGGTAAATTTCCTTGCCTTTTACACGTGATCAATTGAGTCCTTGCCGCCGCTGCGTGTTCGCCTTTCAAGCCCCCTAAGTTGTGCAAAAAGCCTACGATTGTCAAGAAGTTCGATCCCTCCCTGAGTCATCAAAGGTTCAAATTCAAGATAAATTTCGCTTTTGTTTAATTTAGATGATTCATACTTTATTCCGTAATTTTCAAATTGTTTAACTACCCATTCTCCGGCGTATCTGTCTCCAGTGACTTTTCTTAATCCGTAGTTTTTCAGAGTTTTTGAGTACTCCTCTACAACACTTTGAGGCTTGAACGGAGAAAGTTTTTCAAGCAGTATATCCAGGATAATCTTCTTTGTTGTCTTTTCCTTGTGTGCGATCCCCAAAGTGAAGGAATCTACTCTTCCTCCAGAAGGATCAGCAAAAGCGTAATATCTGATACCCTCAAGAAAAGGTAAGCCAAAGCGTCTAGGGATTATGCAGCTTTCAATTATCTCAGTCGTTAAAAAAGTCTCTAAATCTTCTCTGAATTCAGCTAACCACTCGGCACGTGCTGCGCTGGGATCAGCCTTCAGAGCTTTATCAATTGTCCTCTTTGGGATTGTAGGATTCATGTCTCTTGATGCAGCCTTCCAAATAAGAGAAAACCTGTCTTGAGTTCCATACTTCGATCTGAAGGCTTCATACAACGATCCGACCTTTGCATATGGCGTGCTTATCGCTGCAAGCAAAGAACCTTTGATAATCATTCCTGGCCTTAATGCTGTCAAAATCTCTTCTGATGGGTTCGCTCCTTCGTGCCTCCAGAAGGCCATCTCATCGCAGATAGCAGCCAACACAGTGAATCCCCTCAATGCTCGATAGCTGCAAGTAACCACGCTAATTGTGATCTGATTATTTAATTCGATTTCTTCCTTACTTTCATTCACTACCATTCCACGAAAAAGCGGCAAACTTAAAATCGCTCTGATCTTATTGAAGACGACTGAAGCCTGTCTTCTATCCGATGCAATCGCCATAATATAACCGATTTCTCCAAAATCTAAATGTTCTCTCCAGTCTTTAAAGACAGCCAAAAAGACAGCAATAAGAGCGGCTATTGTAGACTTACCTCCCCTTCTTCCAACGATAAGAAAAACCTCTTCAAAAGGTTTTAGAGGCGGCTTCTTCCGGCCTGTGAATTTTCTGTAAATCTCTAGCTCCTTTTTGTTCATCGATAAACCAAAAATCGCCTTGAGACAAATCTTCCAGTTCTTGAATGTTCGCTGATCTTTAATCACAGAACCAAAAACTTTTGAGTCCTCAATAGCTTCGATAATTGTTAGATTCATTTTCTATACCTCCAAAAATAGGTTATGCCATAACTCCAAATATAGAACAGAAAGTCCACAGCTTACATCACTGCGTTTTAATCATTTCAGCCTATGTCAATGTACTCATCAGCCTGAGTTAGGCCAACCTTGAGCCAAATAGAGCGTTTTTTTCTCCTCAAACTCCTAAAAAACCTTGATTTAGTCATTTTTGCTTACCATCTAAGAGCCTATTGTAGGTTAAATCGTCTTCCTTGCGTCTCTCAGAGCCTAATTCAAACCCCTAGAATGGAATCTCATCTTCCTCAACCTCAGGCTTGGACTTCTCTTTCTTCTCTGCTTTTGCGATAAAAAGAATCAAGGCGGGGTCTTTTTCGCTCTGCTTATATTTGTTAGGAAAGAGTAAAATGTTAGTGTTATAACTTAATTTTCCTGAATAGAAGACTCCGTCTTTTCCCTCTTTCTTCCATAATCCAGTAAGCTTAATCATTCCTACATCATTATTTTTTTCCACTTTTCTTCTCCTTGCCATATTTTTTTTTGACATAAGACTGAATGTCCAGAGGCTCTTTAATCTTGCTTCGTTCGATCCCCAAAACTACAAGGTCTAATCGGATACTGTTTGAATATGCCAGGTAGTTTCCAGCCAGGGAGGGAGTCAAGCGATTGCCCTTTATCACACCATTGGTTCGGGCAAACTCCTCAATACAGCGAACGCAGCCTAACTTTGATATTATCCGGTCAATTAAAATTAACTGCGCTGTGGACAAATCCTCTTCACTCTCTGCTAAGTCTCTGATGAGTCCTTGCCTAACTCCAGTGAGATATCTTTCGATAAAATTTCGATCCTCTGGTAACTCCCCCCTTGTTAGATATGAATATCCCCCATGAGTTCTACGTCTTTCAGGATGCAGCTTGATTGATCTTGATGTTTTTCTTTTTTGCATCGTTATCTCTCCAATGGGATATCAGCCCTCTATTTTATGGTTTTTTGGGATATTTACAACGAAAATACTCGATATGAGTGCAATCTGGGACAAAAAACTATATAACATCCCATAATTATTTTTTATTGCTCTCTTGAGGAAAAGAGTTAACATAATACATGTTGTGCGACTTCTTGATCTTGAGGGTATTGAGCGGCCTAAAATGACTTTTTGTGAAGGGACATAATCGAGCTGAAATCTGAATATCATCTCCTCTACCTCTTAACCTAGTATCTAAGTATATAGATGAGTGAGAACAAGCACTCCTCACCCCTCTCCTTTAAGGTTCTCCCCTCTCCTCATTTCTCTTAACCTTTGAACTTTTGTTCCGAGTACTCCTAAACTGAATTGTGTCATGATATGACATTTTTCTTTTTCTCTCCCTCCTTTCTCTCCTCTTCTGTCTTTTAGCCGCTGTATTGCTTTTCATCTCAAAAAGGAATCTCTCCAT
Organism: Candidatus Aminicenantota bacterium; assembly: GCA_030607635.1. Classification (GTDB taxonomy): domain Bacteria; phylum Acidobacteriota; class Aminicenantia; order Aminicenantales; family Aminicenantaceae; genus SOIV01. Next base: position 5,197 of record JAUWJP010000066.1, on the reverse strand, counting down.
TAGAGCCGGCGTATTCCTTTTTTTTCTCTGTTTCTTTTTTTTCAGGTTCAGGTAGGGATAGCTGTTTCTCATCTTTTTTCAAGCTCTCTTCAGCGAGTTTTAGACCTTTAAGAAGTTCCTGGAGCTTATCGGCTGCTATGGTAATTCCTTTCTGTGAAGGCTTCCAGTCTATGTTCTGACCTTTGGAGGCATCGAACCAGACTCGGATATTCAAATAGTTTTTGTCATAGTGATCAGTGATTTCGATAATCACCTTTTCAAGGGCGTTTTTCTGAAATTCATAAATCTTCATTTTTCATTCTCCATGTTGATCGAGCCGCTCAAAAAATCTCGATTCCCTTAATCTCTAAATTCTTTAATCTCTTTAATTTTCTCTGCGCTCAATTATTATAATTCTCACTTGATATCTTTTTCTCTTTTCAAGCGAGCATAAGATTCATCAAAGTCAGTATCATGGCCGAACTTGGAATCTCTATCTTTCTCTCTTTTTTCCTCTTCATCTTTGATAGTATCTAGCTTAGTATTAGTATTATTAGAAGAAGAATTAGAAGGAGTCCCGACACCGTATCGGGAGTTTGTCCCGACATTTTCATCTTTTTCCTGCGCTCTTTTTTTCAATATTTTCTGTGTATATTCATCTGCTAAGTCTTTTAATTTAGGATAATAAAGGATAATTTCGTCACCTTTAAATTCATAAAAAATTATCTTTCGTTTTTTCCCACTTTTGAGAATATTTTTGAACTTTTTTTTCTCACGATTGTCACGAGAATGGTTCACTTTTGATACCATTTTTGAAACAAGCCACCTGTAACTGAATTTATTCATTCCAGGATTTTCGACATCAAATTCTTTTGCCATAATTTCAATTAGTCGCTCAAATATATAATGACCTTGATATCCGAACTCATCAAAGAGCCATGCCATGTCTGCGTTTGTCATAAAGTCAACCGGCCTTTTATACCACTTCAAGGCTGATCTCCCGACTTGACAGGCTTTGATTTTTTTGATAGGTTTTTCATCGCTTCAATATTTCGTCTTGGCCGGTTTAATCTCAACCCTTTAAAAGCTGTAGCCGGCCTTCTAAAATCTGGGCGAGTTTTTTCAAGTCAACTCGCACGCTTCTACCAACTTTAGTTGCAGGAATTAGCCCCTTATCGATAAGTCTCCGGCACGTTATTTCATGTATAGAAAGATACTCGCTTGTTTGACGTACTGTTATCCAGCGGCGCTGCATTGTCTACTCAGGAAAGATTTCTTTTACGCTGCTCTTTAAGGCTCTAGCAATCGCCTCTTTTTCTTTTTGCGTTGGTATGAAAATGCCCCTTTCTAGTTGAGATAATTTGCCTTGATTTATTTTTGTTTTTAACCAAAGATCGGCCAATGTCATCCCTGCAAAAAAGCGCTTTTCTCTCATCTTGGATATCATTTCAAATTCCTCCCAAAGATTGTTGTTAAAGAGAGAATCTTAAAGAGAAAATATGTGAAGTGAAAAATTAGAAAATTAAAGAGGAAGTTTGTTTGATTTGATTTTTTGAACCCTAAAGGTTTTTTCATTTAAGATTCTTCTTCAGTTTCTTATGAGAATGCCGCTACCAATCTCATAGAAACCTCCGAAAAATCCAAAGGCGAAATTACCTTCAGAAATATAAAATAAAATTTTTGTAGTTGTAATGTCAAGCAAAAATTTTAAAAAACTTTCTTTCTTGCCAGTGAAGCGCTCAAAACAGATTGTTCACTGAAGGAAATCCAACAATCTCAGTTCCTTTAAAAATCAAGGGAAAATTTACTGGTTATCAAAATTATGTCTGGATTTGGCCGGGAACAAAAATAGCAAGATTTGAAGAAGAGATAAGACGCCTTTCTGAGCAAACGAATTTTGCCCAATTAGCATTGAGTTTCAAGAAGAAGGATACCGGAATAAAACGACCGTCTATTATTCAACCATGAAAAGTAGCAAAGGAAGATATTGGAGAGCGGGAATATAATATATCGGGAATATAATATATTAATGAAACTTAAGGAGAGGTTTTACGTTAATATATAATGTAGCGTCTTTGAAAAAAGCCTTTGAAAAAAACCATTTGACATTGTTTTTGTAATTTGATAATAATCTTCCTGCTCTTTATTCAAAAAGAATGAATATAAATTTAGCCTCCTTTAGATGTAGCTTACTCCGAATCACTACTAAATGTGAAATTGAGCAAAACTTATTAGAAAAAATAAAAAAATGTTCAAATTTGCCAGAAGATGAAATAAAAAATAGAGGAGTTACATTTGGAAATGTTTACTTAGTTAATAAAAAAAAACATACTGTAATTGGATTCATTGAAGAGCAAAGCAAGAAAAATAAATGTTACTTTGGAGTTTTATATCAAACTGGCTCATTAATTAAAAAGACAGATGAAATTAAGCCAATATCGGACTTACTTTCATGTTTAAGCGAGTTAAAAAATAATTATAAATTTGAATGCCAGGCAAGATTTGAATACCCGCCCTCAAAGTACGGTTCTAAAATTCCTTTGCCTTTAAAAACGGAGGGTTTTCTTCTTGATGAAATAAGAGGTCTCCGCGGCACAAAATTGAAGAATAAAGAATCAGTTTTTGATATAATTATAGAAAGACCAGATAATAAAAAAATCTATCATAGTATTTATTTTGATCACAAAGGAAAATTTTCTCTAAAACTTCCAAAAAATATACTTGATATTGCTATTGAAGAATCAAAAAAATACATAGTAAAAAGGTAAAAGGAAATAATAATGAACGGAGTTGAATATCTCAAAAGTGTAATAGGCAAAGAAACTATAACACTACTTCATCCTGTCGGTCAAAGAAGCCTGTTAGAGAGAGTACAAGAATCCGAAGGATGGATCCGTACTGTTTCTGTTAGTTCAACTCCAGCGAAAGAAATAGAAACGTCAAAAAAAGTTGACATGCTTCAAAAACAAATTGATTATCTAACTAATACATTAACTAATAGACCTGTGATAAGAAATGCAATTTTAAGAGATTTAAATTCAAGCAAATATTCTTTAAAAGAAAATATAGAGATCTTAATTGAGGAATATCCAGACGAAATAATTGCTCAATGGCCTGAAGTAGAAGTTTTTAGTCATGGGGTTACGCAACCAGAAGCCATATTAGACCTTAAAAATGAAATAATTGATTTATATGAAGATCTATCTAATACAAAAAAGAAAGAATTAGGTAAACTTCCTAAGATGTGGGTAAGAATTTTAATAAAAGTAATTAAAAAAAATGAGTAGAGTATTATTTGATAAAAACAAAGTTTATAATGCTTTGAAAAATAAATTAAATATAAATTTTAAACCAGGAAGAGAATTAAGCGGATGGTATATTCTTGATGAAAAAAAAACATTAAAATTTAAGGTACAAAGAGGGAGAGGAACCCTATCGATAGGCTTTCAAAAACAGATTGAGAGTAAATCCAGATTGAGCAATGATGATTTTGAATTGTTAATAAAATGTCCAATGACAGGACCCAATTATGATAAAAAAATGAGGGGACTTCGGGATAGAAACCTACTTTAAAATTAATAAAAAATTTGACTAAATTCTTGTAACAAATCCAAAAACCTTTACAATCAAATCATGATTAAAAAAAAGTGACGGTAAAAATGACGACTTTATTGTTAATTGTAATAATCCCTCAAAAAATGACTGTCAAGATTTGCGACGTGTTTACTGCTAAAAAGTGCTATAAATTGCTATAAACTGCTTATAGGCAAAAATTCAGAAAAATTCTCTAAATTGCTGATTTTAAATGTTTATATGGGGTAAAAAAAAGGGGTGAGCGAGGGGTCTCGAACCCCCAACCTTCGGATCCACAGTCCGATGCTCTGACCAGTTGAGCTACGCTCACCATAAAATGGGGATTAAAATTTTCGCATCAAACCAAACTAATGTCAATACTTCGGGCTATTCCGTCTGTTCGGTCTATTCCGCATAATGTAAGTTCTCAATAATTGGGGGTAGATTATATTTGTGACTAATCACTGGATTCCTGCTTTCGCAGGAATGACTGCCACTTACACTCAATCGTCATTCCAGCGGAAGCGGGAATCCAGAGCTACTACCCACACTTATTGAGAAGTTACCGCATAATAAATTAATTCCGTTTATATGTTTTTATTAACTGAATAGACTGAACAGACAGAACAGACTGAGTGAAGCGGTTATTGTTTTTCGATCAGGTCAAGAACATTGGCTGAGTCGCGCCATCTTTCTTTTACCTTGACCTGAAGCTCTAGAAAGAGCTTTTCGCCCAGAATTTGTTCCATTTCCTGGCGGGCCTCCATACCGATGGCCTTTATCAGGCTGCCATGCCTTCCTATGATGATTCTACGATGGCTGTCTCTCTCTACAAATATGCTTGCTTTAATGTATTTTTTGGGTTTCTTTTTTAAGGGGGGATCTGAGTCTTTTGTGCGGTCTTCTATTTCATCGATGTGGACTGCTGTCACAAAAGGGAGTTCTTCTCTGACATGATTTAGCACTTTTTCTCGGATTATTTCGGATAAGAGAAACCCGTTTGACTGGTCCGATATTTCGCCGTCAGAGAAGATTTTTTCAGCTTCTGGCAAATAGTCATAAATTTTCTCCTCAAGAACGTCAAGATTTGATCCTGTTAATGCTGAGATGGGGATTATTTCTTTAAATCCCATGAGGTCTTTATATTTGTCTATAATAAGAAGGATTTTTGGTTTTTTTACGATGTCTACTTTGTTTATTAGTAAAAATATGGGAGTTGAAATATTTCTCAAAGTATCAATGACAAATTGGTCGCCGTGTCCGAATTTTAAGGTTGCATCAATGAGGAGACAGAGAAGGTCTGATGTCTCGAGCGAAGAGTAAACAAAGTTCATCATTCTTTTATTCAACTTATGAAGGGGTCTGTGGATGCCTGGGTTATCGACGAAGATAATCTGTCCTTTTTCGGTGGTTTTTATTCCGAGGATACTTGTGCGTGTGGTCTGGGGTTTGTCAGAGATGATAGCCACCTTCTGGCCGAGCATTTTGTTAAGAAGGGTAGATTTGCCTACATTAGGCCGGCCGATCAACGCCACATAACCAACTTTCATTTTAAATGACACGCAGTCGAGATTGCCACGCTCCATTCGGTCGCGCAATGACACCCTTCACCTTTTCGCGCCTTAACTCTTTCTCGCTCCTCACT
>JAUWJP010000235.1 GCA_030607635.1 Candidatus Aminicenantota bacterium | reverse complement strand
TACTCTTCCTCTTGCTAATCCGCGGATATTGGGAACTAGAGAAAAACCCCCGGCGCCGATATTAGATACTCCAGGTATGTTCGAGAGGCTTTCTGTGATGTTTGAAGACATCTTTTCCTCGAGAGTTTCCTTGAGAATGACCGTTTCAGCGGCTGGAATGCTAGCCGAGGATTCAGGATATCTCAAAGCAGTAACTACAATCTCTTCTCTCTGCCTAATATAAGGAATAAGCCTCACAATAACCTTTCTTGAAAGCTGCCGGGAGGAGAGGACAATTTCTTGTTCTATGTAATATGGATGAATGAATTCAAGCCTGATCTTTTCTTCGTCTGGAACTGTAAGGGCAAAAAGACCCTTCTCATCCGTCAAAGTCTTGTTTATGCTCTGACGGTGAAGAACAACAGCTTCTACAACAGGTTTTCCCTCAAGATTAATTACCTCTCCCTTGATTTCAACGGCTAAAGATTGGGTGACCAAAAGAAAAAATATTAAGGACAGAAAAGCAACTTTTCGCATGGTAGAAAGCCTATTATAATAAATTGATTTCCACTGTAAAGAGAATATTCACTTTTGATCTGGGTGTTCACTATCATTGATTTTTAATTTTTTTATACTGATAAAACCAAAGAATGAGAGCGTGGCATTTTAGGGAATGTCTCTCTTTTCACCCGGGGCCTCTTCCTTCTTTAATCTGGGCCTTACTCTTTGTGGCCAGCATGTTTTTTTATTTGCTTTACGATTGAACGGTCATCCGATTTTTTCCATAAAGTTTTCATATCCTCGTGGAAAACAGGATGAACTGTATCAGAGGATATTTCCACAAAGGGAAGAAGCACAAAATTTCTTTTTTCCATCCTGGGGTGGGGAATCTTGAGCTCTTTTTTTTGGATAACAGAGTCCTCAGCCAGAATAATGTCTATATCTATTATTCGAGGTCCTTTTTTTTGTCCGTGCTTTCTTCCCATTTTTTGTTCGATTTTTTTTACCAAGTCCAAAAGAGCCTCGGGGTTAGCCTTTGTCCTGACCTCTACAAGCTGGTTATAAAACCATGGTTGCGAGGGAAAATCAACGGGTTGAGTCTCATAAAGGGAGGACATTTTAAGTATTTCAACTCCTTCCTTTTCCAAGGAAAAGAGAGCAAGGGTTAAGTTTTTTTCCTTGTCTCCAAGGTTACTGCCAAGACTTAGAAAATATCGCATATAAGAAATAAAAGTTTAGAATTGTGTCGGAAATTTCATGGTCGCCTTATTGAATACATAAATTGAAAAAGGGGTTGTGATAAAAGTTAAAGCTCAAGCAATCCGAATCTTTTCAAAACTCTCAGGACCGCAAAAGTCACCCAGAGATTGTCTTCTATCGAAGATTTTTTATTTCCAGCCTCCCAATAACCATGCTTATTCTGTTTTTTCAGCATCCAGTTTAATCCCTTTTGGAGATTTTCGTTTTCCACAGGAAACCCAATCTTGGAGAGAGAATCAAGACTGCCTAAAATATCAGTGGCCCAAAAAGGATAAGTGAGTTCTTCCCAGAAAGAAGGAAGCCATCTGTCATTATACTTATCTGCCTTAAAAAAACGGCTCAGCAGCAGTTGCCCTGCTTTCCTAGCCTCCTTACTCTTGCTCCATGTTGGAGAAGCTGCTAAGGCGCGCAGCACCATGCCCGTAACAAGATGGGAAAAAGGTCGAGATTTATCAGGCTTAATAGGTTCAAGTTTTAATTGGGCTTCATAATTATAGCGATTTTTGAGCTGTTCTTGATCTATAGTCCGGTAGGGAATGACCCAGCCTCCATCATTCTGTCTGTTATTGGAAATCCATCGGAATCCTTTCTGGATCTTTTCATCTTTATCATGACCAAAGAGACACAAGATTTCAAGAGACAATGCATGATATGTGGGCGCATATTCATTAAGATAAGCCCCGCGAAAATCTCCTGCTTTAGATTGCGTAGAGAATACGAATTTTGTCGCTATTTTAATTCCTTCATCTTTCAGAGTGCAACCGAAGTTATGTAATTTGAACATATTTTTTAATGTGTCGACTATGTAATGGGACTTTTCCCAGCGAGGATGACCTTCGTACTTTCTTTTACACCAACCACCGTTGGGTTTTTGATTTTTCAAAATCCTGATGCGGGAAGCAAATTTTTGCAGGTTTTTGAATTCCCTATCTATTGGAACTTCAAGAATATCCTTTTTCAGCCAGTAAAGGATAGGCAAGTTCCCTCTTGCCAGGAGAAACTCGATAGCTTTGTTAGGATTAATTTTCATCTGGGAGCTTAATAAACTAATTTTATCTCAGTTTACCTTTTCAGGATTAATGATGATACACAAAAATTCAAAAGGCTCTTGAAAAGGATTTTTAAACTGGTGATTTTTATTTTGTTCTATTAATAGGCTTTGCCCCTGGGAAACAGTAATATCATCTCCATTTTCATCGACAACCACTCCCCTGCCATTCTCTATTTTGACAACATGCTCATGGTCATGACTATGGAAAGGAGTGTGACCTTCCGGCAGGATTTTGAAATGCCTCATGACGATTTTAGAGGAGCCGTCGTCAGGTCCGATGAGGACTTTCCTTATAACGTTCTTAATTCCTTCTTCCTCAACAACGCCTTCAGATACATCGTCGTCTTTTTTAATGATCATTTTCTCTCTCCCGAATTTTTGCCATATCCATAAAGAACCATTCCCGGGAGTCCGCCTGTGTGCTTTCCTTTTTCTACAACCAGCTCTCCGTGAACAATGACATACATGAGCCCCTGACTGTATTGATGAGGGTTGGGAAAGGTGGCCTTATCGGCAAATGTATTTCTGTCAAAAATAGTCAAATCTGCATACAGCCCTTCTCTAATTATTCCTCTTTCTTTCAACCTCAATGTCTGAGCCGGTAAAGATGTCATCTTTCTCACGGCTTCTTCCAACGGAATAACTCCACGTTCTCTTACAAAGTGGCCGATGACTCTGGGAAAAGTTCCATAGTTCCTAGGATGGGGAATTCCCTCTCCTTTAACTCGAACTGCGCCATCAGAAGCATGCATATTGTAGGGAAGGCGCATTAAATCCTCTACATCCTTCTCATTCATCTGGAAAAAAACCCCAGAAGCTCCTCCGTTTTTCTCGATATCAATGATTAAATCCGCAGCATTATCGACTGTTGGTTTCTTGTCTTGAGCGAGAAGGATCTCCTGAAGGTTTTTGCCTTCATACTCCGGAAATTTCCCTGAGCGGGCAATATAAATGGTCTCTGGCTTGTTAATTCCTTTTGTTGAAGTAAGTCTTCTTTTGATGACGGAAGATTTTATTTTTTGATAGGCTTCTTTGTCCTCTAATCTTGCCAGGAAATTTTCTTTTCCGCCCTCAAAAGCCCAGGAGGGAAAGCTGCTGGTAAAGCCAGAGCTTGTTGCTGTGTAAGGATATTGGTCAAGGGTGACTTCAACGCCTCTTTTGCGGGCTTCTTCAACCGGTCCGGTTATCATTTCCAGTTGATACCAGACAGCATCATCGGCCAATTTTAGATGAGACATTTGGAC
>JAUWJP010000059.1 GCA_030607635.1 Candidatus Aminicenantota bacterium | reverse complement strand
TCCATGGGAAAGAAGGGCTCCTCTGATTCCTGCTCACGTTCGGGAAATGGTCAAAAATAATCCCTTAGAGATCTGGCTTCAGCCGTCCTCAATCCGCATCTTCTCCGACAAAGACTATCTTCAAGAAGGAGCCATGATAGAAGAGGATCTTGCTCCGTGCTCAATTATTTTTGCTATAAAAGAAATTCCTCTCCAATTTTTCAAAAAGGAAAGAATATATATATTCTTCTCTCATACTATAAAAGGACAATCCCAGAATATGCCCATGCTTCAAAGAATGATAGACCTTAAGTGTACTTTGATCGACTATGAAAGAATAGTAAACGAGAAAGGACAAAGGCTTCTATTTTTTGGAATGCAGGCAGGACAGGCGGGAATGATCGATACTCTTTGGGCTTTAGGACAAAGGCTGAATCATGAGGAAATAAAAAATCCCTTCTCTTTGATCAAACTGGCACATGAATATGGGAGCCTGGTTGCTGCTAAAGAAGCAATAAAAAAAGCAGGATGGCAGATCTACAATAATGGTCTTGACCTTTCTCTTGTTCCCTTGGTCTTCGGTTTTACAGGGTATGGCAATGTCTCCCAGGGAGCTCAGGAGATATTCAATCTCTTGCCTTACGAAGAGGTTGAACCCGAGAAAATCAATTCTTTTTTTGAGAAAAAAAATTATTCAGCCAGCAGTGTTTATAAGGTTGTCTTTAAAGAAGAACATATTGTAAAGCCCATCAAAGCGAGTCAAAAATTTGACCTCCAAGACTACTACGATAATCCTCAAAAGTATAAATCGATTTTCGATTCCTATCTTTCTTTTCTCGCAGTCCTGGTCAATTGTATTTTCTGGACACCTAAATATCCAAGATTTGTGACAAAAAAAAGTTTGAGACAACTTTTTATTATGGATGATAAACCTCGCCTGCGAATAATCGGAGATATTTCTTGCGACATTGAAGGGTCCGTGGAATGTACAGTCCAGGCAACTACTCCTGACAATCCTGTTTTTGTCTACGATCCCCTGGACGAGAAGGCAAAAGATGGAGTAGAGGGGAGGGGAATTGTTGTTATGGCTACAGATAATTTGCCCGCTGAGATATCTCTTGAATCTTCGATATTCTTCAGCAATGCACTCAAGCCTCTGGTTCCAGCTGTTGCTAAAGCAGACTTTTCTGGAAATTTTGCAGATTGTAATCTTCCAGATGCTGTTAAAAAAGCGGTTATTCTATATAAAGGGAAATTTACACCTGATTATGAATACATTAAGGATTTTATTAATTAATTTAAGGGAGAGACATAATGAAAAAAATACTAATTCTTGGAGCAGGCCTCGTGGCCAAGCCACTGGTCAGGTACTTACTTGACCAGCCAGATTTTGAGGTTGAAGTAGCCAGCCGGACTGTGAGCAAAGCTGTGAAACTCATTGATAACCATCCCCAGGGCAAGGCTAGCGAGCTAAATCTCAAGAATGAAGAAGGTTTAAAAGATGAGATCTCTAAAGCAGATCTTGTTATCAGCATGGTTCCTTATACTTTCCATCCTATAGTTGCTAAATACTGTATTTATTATAAAAAGGCCATGGTCACAACTTCTTATGTAAGCGAAGTGATGAAGAATCTCGACGCAGAGGCAAAGAAAGCAGGGATTTTGATCCTAAATGAAGTCGGGTTGGATCCAGGAATAGACCACATGGAAGCAATGAGAATTATCCATGAAGTCGAAGAGAAGGGAGGAGAAATCTTGAGTTTCACTTCTTACTGCGGCGGTCTTCCAGCTCCTGAAGCAAACACCAATCCTTTCGGGTATAAATTCTCCTGGAGTCCGACAGGAGTTCTTCTTGCCGGAAAAAATTCAGCCCAATATCTAAAAGACGGTCAACAAATATTCATTCCTTCTCAAGATCTTTTTGATAATTTTCTGACGATCAACATCGAAGGGCTGGGTGAGTTTGAAGGATATCCTAACCGAAATTCACTTCCTTATATCGAGCTCTACGGCATCAAATCAACAAAGACCATACTTAGGGGAACACTCAGGAACAAAGGATGGTGTTCAACCATTAAAAAAATCGTAGACTTGGGGTTTCTTGAAGAAGAGGAAAAGGATTGGACTGGATTAACCTACAAAGATTTTCTTAAAAAATTGATGAATAACCCTGCTGAAGAGGACATCAAGAAAGCCCTGAGTACTCATTTAAATATCGAGGAAAGCTCGGATATAATCCAGAGGTTCGAATGGCTCGGCCTCCTTAGTGATGAGCCCCTTCCTTCAGAGAAAAACTCGCCTTTAAATATTCTTGGTGCAAAAATGCTGGAAAAGCTTCAGTACGAGGAAGGGGAGAGAGATATGATTATGCTCCAGCATCAGTTTATTGCCTCTTATCCTGGAGATAAAAAGGAGAAAATCACTTCAACCTTGATCGATTTTGGTATCCCCCATGGTGATACTTCAATGGCCCGGACAGTAGGTTTACCTGCGGCTATCAGCACCAAGCTCATCCTTGAAGGTAAAATAGAGAAGACCGGAGTCCACATTCCTGTTACACCTGAAATTTATATCCCCATTCTTCAAGAATTAAAAGAACTGGATATAGCCTTCAAAGAAAAGAAGGAGGAGATGTAAAATTTGACAAAAATGCAGGTTATGCTTACTTTCTATATTAGGAGGATAAATTGAGGCGAAAACCTGCAGTGAGTGGCTATTTTTATCCCGCCCGAGAAAAAGATCTTATAAAAATGATCGAAAGAATGATTGATCCAAAAAAAGAAAAGGAAAAGGCTATCTGTGTCGTCTCTCCGCATGCAGGATTCGAATATTCTGGACCAGTAGCTGGAGCTGTTTTCTCTTCTGTCCAGATTCCAGATAAACTCGTCATCTTGGGACCAAGTCACAGAGCCATCCAGTCTCGTATCGCGATAATGAAAGAAGGGGATTGGGAAACTCCTCTGGGTTTGGTCAAGATTGAATCCCGACTGGCAGAACTTATTCTGAATCAATCTCCGCTCATCACTGAAGATGAAATTGCCCATTTAAACGAACATTCTCTTGAAGTCCAGCTTCCTTTTATTCAGTACTTTAAGAAAGATATTTCAATCGTTCCAGTTTGTATTTCTTCTCATATCTCGTTCGAGGAGCTGGAAGAGTTAGGGAAGGCCATCTCCTCAGGCATTAAAGAGTTCAAGGAAGAGGTAATGATTGTAGCCAGCACGGATATGAGCCATTATGTGGAGCATGAAGTAGCGAAGAAAAAGGATTTTTTAGCCATTGAAAAGATGCTAAATCTAGATGCTAAGGGACTTTATGACACAGTGCAGAATGAAGATATCAGCATGTGTGGCTTTCAACCTACCACCTCGGCCATTGTTGCCTCAAAGGAACTGGGGGCAAAGAAAGCAACTCTTGTAAAATACCAGACTTCTGGAGATACATCAGGAAATTATCATGAAGTTGTCGGCTATGCCGGGATAAAGATAAACTGAAGCGATCAATTTAGGATCAGACATTAAAAATGCAAATTTTCAAAGCCTGATCCCATTCTATACCCATTTTTTACAGCCAACATGTAACCATTCAAAAAGCAGTTTACTGATTTAAAGTACATTTACAGCAGCTACTGATTAAGAAATGTTAACCTCATGTAACTAATACAAACGCAATTATTCCAGTTTCATCGCGAGGAGCGAAGAAGATTTCTTCGCTTTGCTCGGAACAGGCTGTGCGATCTCATAAAGTGAATGTCATGGCGAGGAGCGTAGCGACACGGCAATCTCAACCTTTTTATATGAGATTGCCACGCTCCCTCCGGTCGCCCGCAAAGACAATTTATTGTAAGAGATTGCCGCGCCCTTTCAGGGTTCGCAATGACATTGTAAAAGCATAGACCTTTCTTGACAGTCGATAGCAAATTGTATGTAATTTGACAATATTTAAGATTTAATGCTATAAATTTTTTGGAGTAGATCAGTGCAAGCTGGTATTTTGAGAGAGAAAGACAGACGAATTCTCAACCTAATTGTTGAGAGCTATCTAAAAAAAGGCAAACCCATAAGCTCTGGATATGTTGCTCAGAGGAGCCTTCTGCCTGTTTCCTCTGCTACCGCAAGAAATATAATGTCAAAACTAGAAGAATACGGTTTTCTCTCTCAACCTCACACATCTGCAGGGCGTGTCCCAACGGACAAAGGCTTGAGGCACTATGTAAACAATCTGTTCGACGAAGCCATTATTCCTGGAAAAAAGATCGATCTTCTGTCCGAAAACCTTGTTCTTCATAAGGATGATTTCCACTCTTTCCTCAACCAGGTGTCCAGGATTTTAGCTGACTATTCTGATAACTTAGGATTTGTCGTTTCTCCGAGGATTTCAAAAATAAATTTTCAACATATTCATTTTATCAAGATATCCGAATTCAAAGTTATGAGCACCTTGATCACTCCTTCTAACTTCGTCCTAACTGAGATTGTTCAGACAAAGACCTACTTTACTCAGGATGAGCTTGACAAAGCATCTCAGTATATCAATCAGAGCTTCAGGAGTAAGAACTTACATTTCATTCGGGACTATCTCCTCCACGAACTTCCCAAGTATAAGATAAAATATGAAACTATAATTGATAAATTGATTACACTATTGAAAGCCTATATTTCTGAGGAGGAGCGAGAAAACGAAATTTTTTTCCAGGGGACACCAAAGCTTTTGGAAAAACATGATCTTTTTGATATGGAAAAGTTGAAGTCTCTTTTTCAGAATTTCGAAGAAAAAGCAAAACTTGCCAAACTCCTTTCTGACTTCATCAGTCTTGACAGAGTAAAAGTAATGATTGGCTCTGAATTGGACAATCCTGATATATCAGATTGCTCTCTTTTTCTTTCCCACTATGGATACCATAGCCAGGTCCTGGGCTCCTTAGGCATAATAGGACCGAAAAGAATTCAATATAAAAAAATCATACCCATAGTGGATTGTATAGCGAAAAGTCTAAGCCAAACGATCAGTTTCAACCAGTAAGGAGGAAATATGGTAAAAAGGACTGAAGTAAAACCTGCTGAGATGAAAGAAAAAGAGCATAAAGCAAGACAAGACAAAACCAAGATTTTGAAAGATAAACTGAATAAACAAGAATCAGAAATCAAGCTTCTTAAAATAGAAAATGAAAAGCTAAAAGAAGAATATTTGAGAAAAATAGCTGAAATGGAAAATTTAAGAAAGAGGTTAGAACGAGAAAAGGGTGAGTTCCATCAATATGCCCTTTCTGAATTATTAAAAGAGCTTTTTGATGTTCTGGACAATTTTGAAAGAGCTTTAGAAACTCAAACTAAAGGAAACGGCAAGAGCTTCCGAGAGGGCATTGAGATGATATACAAACAGTATCAAGACCTGCTTATGAAACAAGGTGTTAAACACATAGAAATCAAGGGAAAAAAATTTGATCCTCATCTTCACCAAGCTCTCATGACTGAAGAATCCGAAGATGTTGAAGAGCCTGAAGTTGCTGAGGAATTGCAGAAGGGCTACACTCTTCATAACAGGCTCCTTCGTCCAGCCATTGTAAAAGTCATAGTTCCCAAAAAAGGCTAATAAATATGGGCCTCAGCATCGGGAACGATTTGGTAACGAAACATTCTTGCCCAGTTAACTTAGAAAATGACAAAAAAAGATTTTTATGAAAGCCTAGGCTTAGCGCAGAATTCAACTCAGGAGGAGATAAAAAAAGCCTACCGTCAAATGGCTCTTAAATACCAAACAGACAGGAATCCTGGCGATAAAGCGGCCGAAGATAAGTTCAAAGAGGTAGCTGAAGCTTACAGTGTGCTCATTGATCCTGAAAAGAGGTCTGCATATGATCGATTCGGCCATGATGGATTACGAGCAGAAGGATTTAGCGGCTTTTCCGGCTTTAATTCATCAATTTTTGAAGATTTTGAAGATATATTGGGCAATTTCTTTGGCTTCAGCTTTGGAAATATTTTCGGAACTCAGCAAAGAGCAAGAGCCAATCATCCCCAAAGAGGAAGAGATCTTGCTTTAGAGCTTGAAGTCTCTTTAGAAGAAGTTGCTTTCGGATCAGAAAAAGAAATCAAACTTGACAGAATAGAGCTTTGTTCTGTCTGCCAGGGATCGAGACTGCAGCCTGGTACTCAGAAATCTATCTGTCGACACTGCCAGGGCAGGGGACAGGTTCGCTATCAGCAGGGATTCTTTGCAATTTCACGAACCTGTTCCCATTGCCACGGATTAGGCGAAATTATAACCACTCCCTGCACGGAGTGCGGCGGCTCCGGGAAAATGAGGAAAAAGAAAGAATTAAATGTAAAAATTCCACCCGGAATTAATAATGGCATGAGACTCAGACTAGAAAGAGAAGGAGAAGCAGGGGACAGGAAAGCTCCAAGAGGAGACCTTTATATTGTTGTCCGCATAAAAAAACACGAGATTTTTGAAAGAGAAGAAAATAATCTTTTATGTCAAATTACAATATCCTTTACCCAGGCTGCATTGGGAGCAGCAGTAGAAATTCCACCTCTTGAAGAGAATGAGGTTCTCAAAATTCCGGCGGGCACTCAACCAGGCGAAGTTTTCAGATTAAAAGGAAAAGGCATAAAAAGCCTTGGAGGATATCGAAAAGGAGATTTATTCGTTAAAGTTAACGTTAAAACCCCTGAAAAATTGACTAAAGAACAAAAAGCATTACTCCAACAATTTGCAGAATCCACAGGAGAAGATTTAAAAACCATATACCGAGGCATTATCAATAAAGTAAAAAACATAATTCATTAGAGTAAAATTTGACTTCAAATCGATTCTTCATCAAAAAAAGCAACATTCATTCCTCCTCTCTTCTTCTTTATGGAGATGAACATCATCACCTGAGCAAGGTGGCCAGAATAAAACCAGAGGAGAAAGTATGGCTCTTTGATGAGCGAGGTACAAACTATCTGGCAAAAGTCGAAGAAACAGGAAAAAATATGACCCGCTTATCCATCCTTCAGACACTGGATAAAAATAAACCCAAGATTAAGATTACTCTGGCCCAAGCTCTTCTTAAATCAAAAAAAATGGATATCATTATCCAGAAATCTACAGAGTTAGCTGTCACAAATATTATCCCAGTCATAACTGCTCGTACTATCGTAAAAGTTCAGGAAAAACTTCAGAAAAAAATAGAAAGATGGAAGAAAATTGCTCTGGAAGCAGTCAAACAAAGCCAGATGTCTTTTTTGCTTTCCATATCATCTCCAATACCTATCGAAAAGCTGGTCGAGGGAAGAGGGGAAGAAAAAAAGCTTCTTTTAAGCGAAAATAGAGGGAAATATTTAAGAGATATTTTAATCGAAAACTCAAGCTCCGAACTTAGGACGCCGAAATCCCCTTCCTCTGTTCTTATTCTCGTCGGCCCAGAAGGTGGCTGGACAGATGAAGAAGAGAAATATATTTTGAATCATGGGTATGAAGCAGTCAGCTTGGGCGGACAAACATTAAGAGCAGAGACAGCTGCTCTTTGCAGTTTAGCATTGATTTCTCATTTTTGGAATTTGTAGGATGTTTCTTCAAGGTCAAAAAGTAGGCAAATACGAGATATTGCGTTCCCTTGGCAGTGGGGGCTTTGGCTCAGTTTTTCTGGCCAAGGACACCTGGCTCAATATAAAAGTTGCTGTCAAAGTTCCCCATAAGCAATCTTTAGAGCTTTTCAAGCTTCTTAAGGAACCAAGGCTTCAAGCTGCCTTGAATCACCCGAACATTGTCCGCATGATTGCAGCCGAGAAGGAAAACAAAGTCTTTTTTATGGTGATGGAATATGTCAAAGGAAAAACGCTGGAGAGAATTTTAGAAAAGGAAAAAATATTGGACCTTGAAAAAGCAATTGATTACATCACCCAAATCTCTTACGGTATTGATCACGCCCATAAAAATAAGATAGTTCACAGAGATTTAAGACCATCAAACACTATCATTTCAGAGGACGGGACAGCAAAAATCACAGATTTCGGAACTTCTGTTTGGCTGGAGAATGTCCCTTATGCATCGACAAGAATTGGCTCTCCTCCCTATATGGCGCCAGAACAATTCCTGGGTAAGTCAACCTATGGCTCAGATATTTACTCAATAGGATGTATATTTTATGAGATAGTTAGCGGCCGACCTCCCATCACTGATCCTGATCCTTTTAAAATCCTGGAAAAAGCTCAAAAAGGAAAAATTAAACCTCCTCGATTAATAAATAAAAAAATTCCTAAAGAAATTAACGAGATTATAATGCAGTGCCTCGCACCTAAAGTTGTAGACAGATATCAAAAAGCTTCAGAGATTATTAGACATCTCTCCGCATTCAAAGGTAAAACCTCAGAAGAATCAGAAATAGAAGACATACGGAGAAGGATTAAAGCCAGAGAAAGAAGAATATCAACTTTGTGCTTGAATTGTC